>NZ_JBLZFZ010000009.1:0-170465 GCF_050753385.1 Pantanalinema rosaneae CENA516 | reverse complement strand
AGATGTGTATAAGAGACAGCCCCTATCTCCCCTACCTCCCCAACCTTGCCCCTTCACTGTCGGCATTCCCACGGCTTCAATAATGTGCCCGTCAGCCAGTCGTAGGAGAAACTTCACCGTACCATCGGGGGCAGTGCTGCGGTGATGAATCTGCGATCGCCCGATGTTTACGTCTGCCATTTCGGTGCGCCACTGTTTAGGAAAAACAGAAATGTCCATCAGCGATCGCGCACCCTGTTGATAGAGCCACTGATGCAACTGCTTACCCCGGTAGGCAGGTTGTCCCTGTTGCTGCATCCAGTCGGTCAGTTCTGCCAGCGATTTGCCGAGGAGGGGAACAGCTTGCTGGGGAGCTTCGGCTACAGTGGGAGTTTCCCAGGGTAGGGGTGCGATCGTGGAGTCAGAGGGGAGAGGGGAGGGCAGAGAAGTCGCAGACATAAAACAAAATTCCTGGTTGGCGCATCTTCCATCTTAAGGGAGCGATCGAATTCGTGGCTGAAATCAATTCGCGTGGCAGACTACTACAAGATGAGCGTGATTAAGGGTGGGGAAGTTTGAGACGAATTCTGCGATCGGTACTGTTGGGCTTGGGAGTCGTCGGGCTAGCAATTTTAGTCAGTTGCCATCCGGCTGAATTTAAAACGGCGGTGGCTGAGAAGCAACTGGTATTGAGTACCCTGACTGATCCGCGTACCTTCAATTACGCCAACAATCAGTCCTTTCCCAATATTTTTCTGTTTGCCTTTGAAGGCTTGACGCGCGAGAACGGTGTCACTGGCGAGGTAGAACCAGCATTAGCCGAGTCTTGGACGATCGCGGCAGACCAAAAACGGATTACTTTCACTTTACGAGACGGGCTGAAGTGGTCAGATGGACAACCACTCACGGCTGATGATGTGGTGTTTACCTATCGGGATATTGTTTTTAACCCAGCGATTCCCGCCGATGCCAAGGATAGTGTGCGAATTGGTACCCAAGGCTTGTTTCCCACCGTCCGGAAGTTGGACGATCGGCGGGTGGAATTTCTCTTACCGGAACCGTTTGCACCCTTTCTGCGAGCGACGGCGGCACCGGATGGCATTCTGATCCAACCCAAGCATGTTTTGGAACCAACGATTCGTCAGAAAGGGAGCGATGGTAATCTTCAGTTTCTATCCACCTGGGGAACAGATACGCCACCGGAAAAAATTGTCGTAAATGGCGCTTACCGGCTGGATAGTTATGTGGCAGGACAGCGTTTGGTATTTCGCCGTAATCCTTACTACTGGCGGCGAGATGCCCAGGGTCAACCGCTCCCCTACATCGATCGCATTGTTTGGCAGTTTATTGAAAATACGGATACGCAATTATTGCGGTTTCGCTCAGGGGAATTGGATGTCATGGGGGATGCCCGTCCCCTGCGTCCCGAATATTATTCATTGCTGAAACGCGAGGAACAACGCGGCAATTTTCAGGTTTATAACGGGGGAGCTTGGTCGGGTATGTTGTATCTGGCGTTTAACCAGAATTCGGCTCGGACAAGCGAAGGCAAGCCGATCGTCGATCCAGTCAAACTGAAGTGGTTTACCAACCTGGCATTTCGGCAGGCGGTTGCCTACGCGATCGACCGCGATCGCATGAATACCAATATTTTCCGTGGGTTAGGAGTCACCCAACATTCGCCCATTTCGGTACAAAGCCCCTACTTTGTCCCCGCCAGTGCGGTGAAAACCTATGATTACGATCCGCAGAAAGCTAAAGCCTTATTGCAGCAAGCCGGATTTCAGTACAATCCGCAGGGACAGTTATTCGATGCTGCCGGGAATCGAGTCCGGTTTAATCTGCTGACCAATGCCGGGAATAAAGTCCGAGAGGCGATCGGGGCTCAAATTAAACAAGATTTAGCTCGGATTGGGATTCAAGTCGATTTCACCCCGATTAATTTCAACACGTTAGGCGAAAAACTCTCCACCAGCCGCGATTGGGAAGCTCACATTATTGGCTTTACGGGTGGGATTGAACCCCATAGTGCGGCGAATTTTTGGATGAGTAACGGGGGTTCTCATTACTTTAATTTAGCCACCCAGCCCGGTCAGCAACCCTTACAAGGTTGGCAACCCACAACATTTGACCAGGAAATCGATCGCTTATTCATCGCGGGTGCCAAAGAACTGGATGAAACCAAACGCAAACAAATTTATGCCCAGTTTCAACAGATTGTTCAGGATGATTTACCGATTATTTTGCTCGTCAATGATTCTGCTTTAATGGCAGCTCGTAACGATTTAGTCGGACTCAAGTATTCGGGTTTACCCAGTTGGGGATTATGGAATATGCCGGAATTACAAATTAACGATCGCTAATCAACTCTCACTGTTCTGTAGCGGCTACGGTAGAAATAAGAAGGATTGTTCATTTCGTTCATTGTTCATTGCAGTTGATTGTGACTCAGCCCGAAGCTATCAAAGATTTACTGAATGCGATCGCCCTTGGTCAGGTTAGCCCTGAAGCTGCCTTAGAAAAACTCAAATTTCTCAACTATGAACCCGTCGAAAACTTTGCCCGGATTGACCATCACCGCGCCCTGCGAACTGGCTTTCCCGAAGTGATCTGGGGTCCCGGCAAAACCCCCGACCAGATTGCCCAAATTATGGAAGTGATGCGTCACCGTACCTCAGTCGTGATGGCAACCCGCATTGAACCAGCCGTGTACGACCAATTGAAAGATGTCGTTCCTGGATTGCATTACTACGCCGCCGCTCGAATTTGTGCGGTACAAGGTAAAAACGAAACCCATCAACCCTATCCCACCCAACCGAAATATGCCGGCACGATCGGGGTGCTATCGGCAGGTACGGCGGATCTGGCGGTGGCTGAAGAAGCGGCGGTCACGGCTGAACTCTGGGGATTTCAGGTGATGCGACTCTGGGATGTCGGAGTCTCTGGCATCCATCGACTGTTGAGTCAACGGGAAACCCTGGCGGCGGCGGATGTTCTCATCGTTGTGGCAGGAATGGAAGGTGCGTTACCCAGTGTCGTGGGCGGGTTAGTCGATTGTCCGGTGATTGCCGTTCCCACCAGTGTTGGCTATGGAGCCAGCTTTAATGGTTTGGCAGCCTTGTTGGCAATGCTGAATTCCTGTGCGGCTGGCATTGGTGTAGTCAACATTGATAATGGGTTTGGTGCCGCCATTCTCGCTGGACAGATCCTCAGAACAGCGAATCGTTTGCATGAACGGCTGAAAACTCAACGGTAATTAGTCCATCCAGCGCACCTGGACAAAGTGAGTCGGACGACCAAAATGATCGTGCATGGGGGTGATGTTAGCGATCGCTAAATTAAATGGAATCGAGGTGGTGATATACCGTTGTGCCAGGGAACCGAGATCGGGAGCCAGAAACGAAGCTGCCGCCGCCGCTGCCCCAAAGCCTACCAGTTGCCCGATCGGGTCGCGAGGCATAAATACAGTCGTACCTAGTGCTAAACCAGCCGTCAGTAACATGCTTACAGATAGGTTGGTGCCGCAGCGAGGATGCACCGCCAGATCCCATTCACCGGAGGTAATTCGTCGCAGGGCAATCTGTACGGCACGACTCAGATCCTCTAGTTGCACTTGACCATACAAATAAAAGCCGCGATCGGTAGACATGCCACCTAACTCCTGCGTATCACTGGTCGCTGGGATGGTAGGTCGGAACCGGGCGCGATCGCTCAAGACCCAAACAGTGGCATGTTCCAGCGCATGAACCTGCCGCAACATCAAAATTTCTTTCAGACCGGGAACGAAGTTAAGCTGCCGCAGTAGATCGGTATCTTGATGCGGTCTTGGCTCAGTAGAGGAATGGGACGGAAATAGCATATCCAGGATATCGGAGTCCCAGAAGCCAGCCGTAGCGGAACCAGAGGTTGATTGAGTCATGGCAGCACAACTCCAAAACAGTCACAATCATGCGGATTCTAACCACTCTAGCGTTTGTGGTGCGGTATGGTAGGGCGTTGTTGCAATTTGTAGTTAATAGCTATATCGGCAGACTGATGTTTCGGAACGGTAAACATTCAACACTAAATAGCGTAGTTATCTAGACATGGTTTTATGAAACAAATCACTACCGCTTTACAGAAAATTTCCTTTGGTCAAATACTAGCAACGGCTTTAGTGAGTTTGACGTTATTGGTGAGTATTGTTTTAGGGCAGTTTGGTGATGACCTCTCGGTGCAGGCGGCAACCATGACCCCGGAAGCGAGCCGTTATCAGATCGATCGCAGTAATACCGAAGTGCGAATTAACCCCGAACAAATCAAGGATCAAGCAGAGGCAACGGGGGGTGGTTTACTGGATACGGTGCGGGAGAAACTGAACTTAGATGAACCGCTGCCGGAAGGCACGAAAGCCTTCTTCAAGCAGGTGCGGGGTGAAGATGTGGAAGTGCAAGAACAGATTCCTTCCGGCAAGGGTGAAGAGCCGTTGAACGAGTAGTTCAAGCGGGTTTGATCGGTAATAGATGATATGTAAAGGCACTCCCAGGGGTGCCTTTATTCGTGGAAGTCTTCATGAAAATAACCCCTGCCCAACCTAAACCAGAAACTCGATCGACGATCCTCTTCGTTTCCAGGTAGTAGCACAGGGATTGCCTCAGACCACTTCTAGCGATCGCCAAGTTACTTTTTAGCTTTTCTCTTGGATTTGGTTTCCGCCTCAGCTTCTTCCGCCGCCGGAGCCACTTTTTCCTTAAACAATTTTCCGGCTGAGAAGGCTGGAACCGTTGTGGCAGGAATTTTAATTGGCTTTCCGGTGCTGGGATTGCGACCTTCGCGGGCTTGACGTTGCCGTGCCTCAAAGGTGCCAAACCCAACCAGTGTCACCTTATCACCCGAGGAAACCGTGTCCATAATCGTGTCCATCACGGCACTGAGAACCATGTCTGCATCTTTTTTAGTCACAGACGCTTTGTGGGCGATCGCATCTACCAATTCACTCTTGTTCATTAGGAAAGCCTCTTGCCAGATTCAAAATTGTGCAGAGATTATAGTGCAGTTGTTGAAAGATGAGTCATCTAAACAACATTTCTCAGCAGAATTGTTGAAGAAAAACAAAAATTATTTGCTATTAGCCTCTAAATCAGAAATAAGTTATAACAGAGAGCTTCCTAATTACCTCTTGACAACGCTGAGGATCGCCGCCGTTTCTTTAGGTCTTTAAATCAGATTTCGCATTTCTGCTAACGCTGTCGAGCCAGGAATCGCGCTTTAGGGTGATTTACTTTAGAGGGCGTTTGAAAAGTCACAATCGTTATCTGAACTGCCCCCTAACCCCCCAATTCTGGGGGGAACCGGATTCAAAGTCCCCCAGAATTGGGGGATTTAGGGGGCTAGTGCAATCGTTTTGATACTTTTAAAACATCCTCTTAGAACAGTCGCAATTTACGACAAGGCTAAATTATGGATACTAAAGCTTTAGACGTTAAAGAATTTCTCGCCCAGTTTGATGCCAACCAGATCATTGCTCAACCGGGTTCTAAGATCAGGCTAAAGGATTTTGATCCGGGATACACTGCCAAGCTGAAAAAAGCTGATGTTGAAGGCGTGTTACAGGTTGGCATCGATCGCTTAGCGTACTACCAGGATATTCTGTATGCCCAAAATACCTATGCGCTGCTGATTATTCTGCAAGCGATGGATGCGGCAGGAAAGGATGGGGTAATCAAGCATGTGATGTCGGGGTTGAATCCCCAGGGTTGCCAGGTGTTTAGCTTTAAAGCGCCTTCAGCCGAAGAATTAGACCATGACTACCTCTGGCGATCGTTTAAAGCCCTGCCCGAACGGGGACGGATTGGAATTTTTAACCGCTCCTATTATGAAGAAGTTTTAGTGGTGCGGGTGCATCCCGAGATTCTGGAAAAACAACAACTACCACCGGAAGCAAAAGGGAAAAAGATTTGGCAACAGCGCTTTGAGGAAATCAACAACTTTGAGAAGTATCTAGTAGACAATGGCATTTTAGTGCTAAAGTTCTTTCTCAATGTGTCTAAAGATGAACAGAAACGGCGATTTTTAGAACGCATCGATCGCCCGGAAAAAAATTGGAAATTTTCTACTGCCGATGCCAAAGAACGCTTGTTGTGGGATGACTATATGAAGGCGTATGAAGATCTGTTTACCCACACCAGTACGAAATGGGCACCCTGGCATATCATCCCGGCCGATCGCAAATGGTTTAGCCGTTTAACGGTGGCTTACTTCATTCATGAAAAACTGAAATCTTTGAATCTTGCCTATCCCACTGTGAGTGAGGCTCACCGGGAGGAATTGTTGCGGGTCAAAGCCATGCTAGAAAGCGAGTCGTGAGCGGGACACTATTCGCGGGTCACCGATCGCAGTAACCAGTGTTGCCATTGCCAAACGACGGTAGCCCCGATCGTGGCACTCAATAAGCCAAATCCCACATGCTCCTGCCCGCCCAGAAATCCCAGAATACTGGTCAGCCCTAAGGCGATCGTCAGTCCTTTGGCGATCGCTAACATCCGCTGAACGGCGGTTGTGGCATCGGTGACCCGTTGAATTAGGTCGGTATCATTACCAAGATGAACTGGAGAATGCAGCCGATCCTGAAGGGATTCATACTTGATCCAATCGACCTGGTAATAGGTGCCTAATTCGGCATCCCGGAGATTAGCGACGGAATGTAGACCAAATCGCTTGGCATGGGCGATCGCTTCCCGAATTTGCTTTTTCGTCGCAAGCGGCTGAAATGCTTCAAACACCGATTCCCGATAGACCCCTGTTTTTGCCATTTCAATAATCCGCTGGCTCAATTCTGTCACCGATAGCCGTCGCGTGATCACATCCATACCACTATCCAACTCAAACTGCCCTTTAATATAGTAACCACGTACTAGAAAATCGAGTCTGCCATTGCACCACAATATGATTTATTGATTTATCGATCAATTCCTCCGAGCAAACCTGAAAAAGCCAGGATAATTAAGGTAGCGACTCGCAAATCCGACTGGAGGAGTTCATTATGCCGTATGAATGCGACCTGAATACAGGACAGCGGATTTATTTAGATTGTCAAGGGAACCAAACGATCGTCACCCTGAGTAGTAGCCAACCCGGACAGCAACAGCAATCGAGTTGCGGATTTCAAACGGGGGCTTGGACAGCACCGCCACAAATCTTTCAGACTCCCGGTGGTGCCATGATTAAAATTACCACTGCCCAAACGGAGTCGCTGATTCAAATCCAGGGTACCTATATGGGCATGAGTCATGATGTTTCGGCGATCGGGAGCGCCCACTCAGTGCAAATGCGTCAGGTTGCCAGTGCTTCTACAACATCCATGCCACCGATGCAGCCAATGCAGCCAATGAAAATGGGTGACATGCAGATGACTATGAATCCCATGACGATGCAAATGGGCAATATGGGGATGCAAATGGGATCCCCTCCGACACCACCCTCCCCAACCGCCCAGGAACGCCGATTTTGTAGCCAATGTGGAACACGAGTAGAACCTAACGATCGCTTTTGTTCTAATTGTGGGCATCAGTTCTAAACCCGTCTTCCCTCCGGAAAATCCCTCAATTTACTTGAATAAAATTTATTGTTAGATCTAAGTCATGCTGCCATGACACGACGTGTGGATTGGCGATCCCTGATCACTCAGAATCCAATGATTCAGTGACCAGTGTTCTGTAATGGCAACAGAGGTACAGGGAACATCTACATCTAAAATTTTCTCTAGTAGTAAATAAGTGGGGTAGTGGCACTCGTATGGCTAAATTGAATCGTCGGCAGCTTTTGGTGACGGGCTTAGGGGCAGGGGCTGCTAGTGCGGCAGCGATCGCACATCACATGGTTGTTGACACAGATCCGGTAGCCGCTCAACCCATTCACGCGCAAGTTGTGACTGACGCGGTAGAGTCCCTATTTGATTACGATGGCGATGTAGAGACGGGAGGAGAAGATCGGCTCAATCCTCCCACCAGTCAAGCAATTCAGCCAACTATTCCCTACGATCGCGATATCTCAAAATTACTGGTGTTATGTAGCCAACTGGCATTAGAACAGTTTCAAGCTGGGGAAAGGAATCCCCGGTACAACGGCAACATTCGCTCGCTACCCAGTTATAGCAACACCCTCGATCGGTATACGCAAACTACCTCGATCTCTGTCATGGATGATGGGAGTAATCTCCCGGTCGAACTGCGGGTGGCGCGGTCTTTACTGGGCGGTCCTGGTCAAAACGTACCTGTCTACTTCGGCTTTGTTTTAAAGAGTGCAGACCACAATATTGTGGTGTTTCGCGGTACACAGACAACCAGAGATTGGTTGGCGAATCTTCAGTTGGAGCAGTCCGATTATATGCAAGCCGGAATCAATCAGGGGCGAGTGCATCGGGGATTTTTCCGGCTATACAATACCCTCGCTCCCCAAACTTTGAATGCTGTGAATCAATTGGATCCCAGGATTCCTTGCTACATCACGGGTTACAGCTTAGGGGGAGCATTAGCAACCCTGGCAGCCGCCGATCTAGCGGCAAACAATCCCAAACTCAAAGATCAACTGCGGCTCTATACCTACGCCTCCCCTAGAGTCGGCAATCCTGCCTTTGCGAACTTCTATGAACAGATGGTTCCCAATACCTATCGCATCATTAATTTGACCGATACCGTGGTAATGGTGCCCCCCTCAGAAGTCCGCAACCAGGAGTACCGCCATGTGGGGCAACCCTGGTCATTTGTTTTTTACACGGGAGACATCGCGCCTAACCATGCCATCACGCTGTACCGTGCCGCCATTAATGACAGCTTTGAGAATTACCAAGCCTAGGGGGGCGATCGTTGCCCACTTCCGTACTCGATCGCGTCCCTCTCCTACTAGCCGCCTGTGGTTAGCGGGAGAGAGTCAGGTTTGCCTTTGCGATCACCAGAAATGTTAATTTTTGTTAACAGATTTGCTTTTACTGGCAAACGGTAGTGTAATATACAGAAAGATAAATCGTTCATCTTCCTTGCATTGACTAAAACCTCTAGACGACTTGAATCGATCTACGGGTTCGCAGGGTAAGGCAAGACGGAAGTAGGGAAACTCCCGAAGGAACGCGCCTCAAATCTCAACAGATCTTTTTGGAGGCGACGATGAAACTCTCTTATCGAGGTATTAGCTACGAAGTAAATCCTGCAACAGCCAGTGTCAAACCACCTGTTCCAGCGTCTGATCTGAAGTATCGCGGAGCTAGCTATCGGTTAGGCGAAGTGGCAAAAGCTGAGTCCCAGAATGCGATTCTGACCTATCGGGGCATGTCCTATTCCCCTGAAGCTGCTAATATGACGGCTGCTGTTGCACCGAAGGCTGTCGATCTAAAGTATCGCGGAACCAGCTATCGGTTAGGTGAAGTGGCAAAAGCAGAATCTCAAAATGCGATTCTGACCTACCGGGGTATGGACTCCCAGCAACCGGCAGTTGAAGCTGTCGTTGATGCCCCTGTTATGTCAATGCAAGATCAAGCTCGGGTACTCACCATGAATCATTTCCGGGCATTGAAAAACCGGCAGCAAACGGTTTTCAATCGGTCTTGGAACTCGGTTGTGTTTAGCTAATTGTTTGATTCAGGATTCTGTCACCCTCAGTTAATCTCTTAACTGAACCTATCAAAGGGGCACAAGCAACTGTGCCTCTTTGTGTGTTTAAACCAGATTTACCGCCTCCTGGCTCAGCGTCATAATCTGTTCAAATTGAAAGTTTTCAGCCAGATTGACTAGGGCAAGTTTCATCGCCTGATGCTCTGGTGGAATCTCTTGTACCAGTTCCAGAACAAGTAAATCATTACCTTGCAGCGCAGCACGATTTAATTGTTGCAACCAGGCTTGCGGCATAATTTGCAGGCTGATGCTGGTTAGACGATCGCGGCTACTGGGTTCTCCGATGGCTGCATTTGAAAGTTGAAATTCGGCTGTTGCAGACCCCGAAGGCTCAAACTCTTCATAGAGATATTGAACTCCCAAGTATTGGCTCATCTTGCCCAGTAATTCGCTGGTTTGAAACGGCTTGCGAACAAAATCATCACATCCAGCCGCTAAAATCGCTTGCCGTTTTTCCTCAAATGCGCTGGCGGTGAGCGCAATGATTACCGTTTCGTGATCGGTATCCTGTTGTTTAATTTGCCGTGTGGCTTCGTACCCATCCATAACTGGCATACGCATATCCATCCAGATCAGGTGTGGTCGCCAACGTTGCCAAAGCGCGATCGCTTCTGCCCCATTTACGGCCTCCTGCACCTCAAATCCCAACGGCTGGAGCAATTTAGTTAAAAGCAAGCGATTGGTGGCATTATCTTCCACTACTAAAATGCGGTAGTCAGGTTGGTTAGGAGCCAGTCCAATTACCCGCTGCCCTTTAGTAGAAGTGAGGTTGACCTGAGGTTTCAGGGCTGGACGCACCCGAATGGTGAACTGAAAGGTGGAGCCTTGCCCAACCACACTTTCTACTCTGATTGTGCCTCCCATCAATTGGACAAATTTTTGGCTGATCGGCAGACCTAAGCCAGTTCCCTGCCCCGATTTCATGCCAGTTTTGGTTTGTCCGAAGGCAGTAAACAACTTATCCATTTCATTGGAAGCAATCCCCGATCCGGTATCAATGATTTGGAAGTTTAAAGGTAGGACAGAGGTCACATCCGGGCTGGACTCCGAACGGTCTGGAGCTAAACGAACGCGTAAGGTTACCTTACCCTGCGCTGTAAACTTAATCGCATTGCCAACCAGGTTGATTAAAACTTGGCGTAGTTTATTTTCGTCCGTGTGAATCAGTTGGGGGACGGTTGGTTCACACTCAACGATTAGTTCCAGTCCTTTAGAGATGGCTTTCAATTGCAGCATATCTCGCAGGTTGTCTAGCAAATAGTAAAGGTCGAAGTCTGTTTCCGCTAAGGTGGCTTTTCCAGCTTCAATCTTAGACATGTCCAAAATGTCATTAATTAAGTCCAATAGATGTTCGCCACTGCGACTAATAATGCTGGTGAATTCCTGATGTTTGCTCGCCAGTTCAGGATCACGGTTCATTAATTGGGCAAACCCCAGAATGGCATTCAGCGGAGTCCGCAGTTCGTGACTCATATTTGCCAGAAACTCACTTTTTGCCCGATTTGCTACATCCGCCGCTTCCTTCGCTTTTTGTAATTCAGCCGACTGCTGTTGGGTTTGAGCTAAGAGTTCGGCTTGCTGAATGGCAACTCCCAATTGGTTACTAATTTGCGTCACCATTTTAATTTCGGTGTTCTCCCATTCTCTGGGCTGGGAGTTTTGATAGGTTGCCAATAACCCCCAAAGCTGCTTGCCACAGAAAATCGGCACAATGATATATGCTCGCGTCTGGAACCGTTCTAGTAATTCGATATAGCAGGGAGTAAATTCGGCGGCATAAATATCCGGTACACAACGGTAGCTGACCCCGCGACGATACATGCCGCCCTGGGTGTCCTGTAGGTAGGTATCTTGAATCAGCGTATCCTGGCTATCTAATCTCTTAACAACGCACTTTGGTTCATCCACAGTGACTTGAGTTAAGGCGGGCTCGGAGTATTGTGCCTGGAGTAAGGGCTGCCAACCCTCTACTAAAGACTCTGAGACAAATTCACCACTCCAATCCGGGTTGAAGCGGTACACGACTACCCGATCGCAGTTCAGGGCTTGCCGCAGTTCTTGAGTCGTCGTGTTAAAAATTTGCTCTAAATCCAACGTTTGCCGCATACGTTGAATCACTCGAATCAGTGTGCGCTCCCGATCTGCCATTTGTCGTAGCGCCACTTCTGCCTGTTTCTGGCTGGTAATGTCGCTAAAGGTACAAACAACCTGCTCAACGTGACCATCCTTTGTACATTGAGGTGTAACATGCACGAGTAACCACCGGGATTCGCGGGTGCCGGGTGGTCGCCAGCCCATGATCACATCATGAATTGGCTGACGGCGGGCGATCGCTTGTTGGACAGGTAATTCGCTGGCTATAAACGGAGTACCGTCTTCCTTCAGCCAGGTAGCGAGTTTGCCAAACGGCAACGGTTGACTCGCATCTTCAGTGAGGGTAAGGAGATCAGCCGCAACGGGATTCCAAACCACAATCTCAGTCTGGGGATTCAGGAGCAGTATGCCAACCGGGATCTCCCGAATTAAGGATTGAAATTGGTGATCCTGCCCCTGTAAGAAGCGCTGACGTTTGAACCAGGCAACGATACCGATCGCCAACCCTAGTCCCACTAAGATCACCGTATAATTACTGACCATGCTGTAACCTATTGTTTCCTCGATCGAGATCGACCGTAGCTATCATCTTACCGATTGCCTGCCTGGGTGACGGGCATTAGCGTGGATCAAACCTGTGATAATCTCCCGACTTGCCCCCCGTTTTACTCACCAAATGAATCCCTTCAATTTGCATAGATTTCTCTAATCCCTTTGCCATGTCATAGAGTGTCAGAGCCGCGATCGACACTGCCGTCAGGGCTTCCATTTCCACTCCCGTTTCCGCTTTTGTTTTTACCTCTGCCCGAATCTGATATCCCGGCAAATCCGGATCCGCCTCTAAGTGAACTTCTACTTTTTGTAAGGGAAGCGAATGACAGAGGGGAATCAACTGAGCCGTTTGTTTGGCTGCCATAATCCCGGCTAACCGGGCAGTTCCCAACACATCCCCTTTCGGAGCATTGCCTGCCGCGATCGCCGCTAATGTCGCTGGTTGCATCCGTACCCGACCAACGGCAACTGCCTGCCTGACGGTTTGAGGTTTGCCGGACACATCAACCATCTGAGCCTCTCCCTGGGCATCCAGATGGGTTAAAGCTGAGTTGGTTACGGCGGATTCAGAATGATTTGGCAAAAGGTTTGACATCTTCAGTCAGTGTTGTTAGAATTAGAGACGTTGCAAGGGCGTGTAGCTCAGTGGACTAGAGCACGTGGCTACGGACCACGGTGTCGGGGGTTCGAATCCCTCCTCGCCCGTTTACTATTATCCATCGTTGGGGCATCCTAGCTGTAGTTGGTTATGCGGGTAGGTAGTACGCTAAGAAGTAGAAGGCGGTTCTTCCTACCAGGCATTGGGCGATCGCCTCAGCCATCTTCCATGCATTGTTCCACCCATGTGCCGAGTTCCTATATCTGCACTCACACAGAGGATCTGCTCCCAAGCTGGAAGTGTCCGGTGGCATCTGTGCTAATCGTGCTGCAATTTTCGGCATGTGATTTGCGAGATCACACGGCTGCAACGGAAGCTGAAAAACAAAAACTGCGGCAGCAATTTCTAGCATTTGGGTCTACGGTGGTCAATCGCCTGCGGCAGTTTGGCTACCAGACAGAGTTGTTTGATCCTAAAACTGGCTTACCTACCTTGTCTCCTCCCGGTACGTTGCATCTGGATGATGTAGCGGTTGTACGAGATTGCCTGGGCTATCCTACCCAGGGGCAGTGTGGTTGCTCCGTCATTCTCCATCCTACGTGGGGAGCGGCAGTCTACCCTTCAGTATTGCTCTCCTCGGCACCACCGGAGTTGGTCAGATGGGTGACTGAGGATATGGTTGCCAGAGGTGGCTGAGGGGATAGGGTGGTCGATCGCCTGAGGTTATCGGCATACCACCAGTCTTTGATCAGCGGTGGCAGCTTCACCCAATACAACGTCATCACTAGTGGTTCCTGGGACAACGGTTGTTGTCCCACAATTTCGACGCTATAGGATGGAAAGTGATGAGTTGCCAGATCAACAATCAAGCGTCTGCCAATCCGTCGCCAACTGGGTTCCTTGCCCCGCCATTGCAGCCGACAACAGGGCCAGGGCAGTTGCTCGCGATCGAATAACCGACAACAGGGCCCAATAATTCGGTAGCTGAAGTGACAACCAGGGCTGGAAATTATTTGTCCCGCTGCAAGCGGATGGCAGATTGCCGAAGGATGGCTGTTCATCAGGTCGTGTGAGTTGATGATCCGTTCAGAATTGTTTTTTTCTGGTAAAGCTGGTGGATTGCCAAAACCAGGGGGGTACACTGCATGGAATGAGACCGCACTTGAGGGCGCTAGCGCCGCAACTAGGAGAAATCATCGATGGATAATGTACAGTCAGACATTGGGGTGCTTTCAACCGTAGAAACTCAGGATTTAGCCGCCTTACAAGCGATCTTGGAACATGCGATCGCGGACGGTAAAATCTCGCGTCAGGAAATGGATCGCATCCGAGCAGCCGTGTTTGCCGATGGCAAAATGTCGGTTGAGGAAGCAGAACTGTACAGAAGGTTCATCATCGAGAAGTTTAAACGCGGCGAACTGGAAATTGAATCCTAGATCTTACGCTACGATTTGTCCTGGGAGATCATACCCACTATGCCGTTGATTGCTCGAAGGTAATCCGCCGGAGCCAGCAAAATTTGGCAACCCCGCACTCCCGCAGATACCGAGATCACATCAAAGATTTGAGCGAATTCATCCACATAGACGGGATAGGCCTTCTTGCAGGCTAGAGCGGTCACGCCACCCCGAATATACCCAGTTAATGGCTGTACCTCCTTCAGGGGCACAGGTTCCACGCTGCGATTGCCCGACAAGTTTGCCAGGGCTTTCAAATCAAGCTGTGTATTGCCGGGAATTACAGCGAGTAAAATGCCTGTGCGATCGCCGCGTACCACCAGGGTTTTAAACACCTGTTCTGGTGGCAGGTGAATCTTCTCGGCAACCGTTTCTGCCGCTAAATCATTGGGATCAACCTCATACTCCCGCAGTTCGTAGGGAATCGTGAGAGTATCCAAGATGCGAATGGCATTCGTCTTCATCGGGAACAAAAAGTGGTAGGGTCAAGTACAGAGCGATCGCTATAATTTTTTGAATCGGCTGTTTTGTATTCAGTCATGACCCAAACATACACTGTAGAAATTCATCATCAAGGGAACGTTCACACGATTCAAGTCCCGGAAGACAAAACGGTACTGGATGTCGCGAATAATGTGGCTGGTTTGGATCTGCCCAGTTCCTGTACGGCAGGAGTTTGTACCACCTGTGCGGCGTTGCTCCTGGAAGGAACCGTAGAGCAGGGAGACGGAATGGGCATTAGTCCCGAATTACAAGCCCAGGGCTATACATTACTCTGTGTGGCTTACCCCCGCTCAGATCTGAAATTAGAGACGGACAAGGAAGATACGGTGTACCATCTTCAGTTCGGACAGTTCCAGCAAAAATAACGGCAACTCTAACCAGGTGATTTATGACGACTCACTTTATTACCGCAGAAATTGATCTTCAGGCATCTCCAGTCGAAATGCAGCAGGCGATCGAGGCAGAGTTGCAAAAACGCGGTGAGCCGTTGCGTTGGGCGGTGACTGATGTGGATGCGGAGCGCCAGAAAGCACTCGTTGAGGCGATTGTCACCCAAGCGGACACTGAGTGAACCGTCCCTATACCGTTTTACTGATTGTGCCTACAGGGATTGGGGCGGCGATCGGGGGCTATGCCGGAGATGCGTTACCTGTAGCGCGAGCAATGGCACAAGTTGCCGATCGCCTGATTACCCATCCCAATGTCCTGAATGGGGCTCAACTCTACTGGAATTTACCGAATGCCCTGTATGTGGAGGGGTTTGGGCTGGATCAGGTTGCCGCCGGACGGTGGGGCTTACGTCCAGTCCAGCAAAATCGCATGGGTTTGGTGCTGGATCAAGGGATTGAACCTGACCTGAGACTACGTCAGCTTCAAGCCGCCGATGCCACTCGGGCAACGTTAGGTTTGGATCTGACCGAGTATGTTGTCACAGATGCGCCCCTGAATGTCAGCCTGAAAACAGCAGCATCGGGAGCCACTTGGGGCACGATCGAGCATCCAGATAGCCTGTTACGTGCCGTGGATAAACTGATCCACCAGGCTGGGGCGCAGGCGATCGCGGTAGTGGCTCGGTTTCCTGATGATCCGGGTAGCATCGCGTTACAGCACTATCGTCAGGGGCAGGGGGTTGATCCCCTGGCGGGAGCCGAAGCCGTGATCAGTCATTTGGTCGTCCGTACCTTTCAGATTCCCTGTGCCCATGCTCCGGCATTATCTCCGTTGCCATTGGACAGCACAATTTCTCCGCGATCGGCGGCAGAAGAATTGGGCTATACCTTTCTACCCTGTGTCCTGGTAGGGTTAAGTCGGGCTCCCCAATTTATCGGGGCTAACTCAAAGCCTCAGCCTGGAGATGTTTGGGCCGAGCAAATTGATGCGGCGGTGATTCCAGCAACCGCCTGTGGTGGCAGTGCCATCTTCAGCTTGAGCCAATCCGCAACTCGAATTGTTACTGTGATGGAGAACACAACGACTCTACAGGTCACTCCAGAGCGGTTAAATATTTCAGTCTTGCCAGTGCGATCGTATCTGGAGGCGATCGGGGTGTTAGTGTGCGATCGGGCTGGCCTCCGTCCTACGGCGCTGAATCCAACCATTACTCCGCTCCAGGGTTTGGTAGATTGGTAGTGGTTAAAGTATCATTATTATTCTTAACTAACTTAATCTAGTGGCAGACATCAATCCTGAACCCCCTGAACTGGAACCCTTGACTCGCACCCAGGTATTAATTGCCATGGGAGTTACTGGCATTGTCTTACTGCTGATCACCAAACTCTGGATTCACTTTGGCAATGCCTATGTCCTGCCGTTGCGCTGGTCGGGCTTGGCACTCCTGCAAGGCATTGGATTGGGGATCGGGATTACCCTTGCCAGTTCCCTGATTTATACGGTCTGGGCGGGTTATCGGCAAAGTGCCGACTACTATCTGCAACTGGTGCTAAAACCCCTTGTATTACCAGACTTGATCTGGTTAGGGCTGTTACCGGGGTTAAGTGAGGAACTGCTGTTTCGGGGTGTAATGTTACCCGCGATCGGACTCAATCTGGAAGGACTGATTTTCTCCAGTCTGTGCTTTGGGGTATTGCACCTCAGCAGTCCCCGGCAGTGGCCCTACGTGGTCTGGGCAACGACGATCGGATCTGTGTTAGGGATCAGCGCCATAATGACCAATAACCTACTCGTGCCGATCGTGGCGCATGTGGCGACGAATTTAATCTCCAGCAGTCTGTGGAAATGGACCGATCTCCGCCATCATGGTGTCCCAGATTAGCGGCGACTATTCTTCATCCCATAGAGATTGGGTGTACCCCAGTTGAGTTGCCGCCTTCTGTTCGTCACTGGTCAGATCTTCCCAGTAGCGATCGTCGGAGTCCGGGGCATCGGTTTCTTCTTCCCAGCTTGCCTCATCCCAACCCAACGCTGCCCATAGCGCCTGTTCCGCACTATTCATATCGACCCAACTTAAATCATCCCAAGCGGTACTGGGATCCCCTTTAACATCACGAACGGTTGCCATTGATACCTCTGATTCGATAAATAATCTTTAGCCAATTTACCTTGTCTGGAGCATTTCTTGACGTTGGCGAGAATAATCGGCAGCTTTGGCAACATCTCCTAACGCGAAGTAAGCGACTTTTAAGCTCCCCAACACCTGCTCTTCCACCCGATGATCCTGCATCCGTCGTGCGATCGCTAAGCGTTGTTCGTAGTATTCGATCGCGGTGGCATAGTTCCCTAGCGCGTCGTAGGCAACGCCAATGCTGCCCAGGGCTTGTTCTTCGCTACGCTGGTCGTTGATGGCGCGGGCGACTATTAACCGCTGTTTGTTGTACTCGATCGCCCAATGATAGTCACCCAGGGCATAATAGGTGTTTCCCAGATTCCGCAGAATTTGTCCTTCGGTGCGATGATCATTGACTTCCCGCGCTAAAGCCAGACGTTGCTGATAGTAATCGATTGCCTTCGGGTAATCTCCCAGGGCATAACAGGCATTCCCCAGGTTTTTCAGAATCTGTTCCTCGACGCGATCGTCGCCCACTTCCCGCGCCATGATCAAACTGCGTTCTTCGTAGTGAATTGCGATCGCCGCATTACCTAACGCTTTGTAGGCCAGTCCCAGGTTATTCAGCGCTGCCATTTCACCGCGTCGATCCTGAATTTCTTGGGCAACAGCCAGACTTTGCTGCTGGTATTCGATCGACTTTTCCATCTCTTTCAGATGGCGATAGGCATTGCCCAGGGTTGCCAGAATTTTGATAATGTTGCGGCGGTCTTGCACCCTCTGAGCCAGTGTTAAGGCGGATTGGGAATACTTAATCGCCTTGGCATAATGCTTCATGGTGTAGTAGGTCTGTCCCAGACTACTTAACACCCTGACCTGTCCGGCTTCATCGCGCAACTGTTGATACAGGGCATAGGCCTGCTGGAGCGATTCCAAAGCCATCTCAAACTGATTCGCCTGGTATTGCTCATAGCCCTGGTTCAGGAGGCGTTCGGCAACGACTAACGGAGTTTGCAGGGGATGGGCGATCGCAGGCGGCAGATCGTCAGGAACCACTGTTTCGCGAGAAACAACAGGAAATTCGGCACCCGCTTTGGGCAGACCGTTCGGCGGTTCAGGTATGGGAGACTGAAAGCAGTTATCCATGATCTGTGCCTCTCACTTCAGATGGCTCAACTGGGTTGTTCCAGAAAGAGACCTTAACCCGTTCTAGTCAAGACTATCCTGTCTGGTGACTTGGAGAACTCAGTAATCTCTCCGGCTTTACTGCGGTATTCTCAAACTGCTATCCGTATTCTCCCTCAGCCTATCAGGGAATAAAATCCGGTCGCAAGCGCGATCGCAACTATCCGCCGCCTGAGAAGCTGAGGTACTGATCCTATCGCTACAGAAGTGCCAAACTAGAGAATTCTGACGATTGACAGCCGATGCCACCCTAATGACCCATGCTTAACCGTTAGCCTAGCGAAACCACGGGGGCTTGTCTGTAAAGTTTCGATGTAACAATCGGCACCACTGATGAATTTATGCTTCAACAAAAGCCGCTGGACCCACCAGAGAAATATGAGGTGATGTGAAATACTTCTGGGCAACGGTTTGAGCAAATTCAGCCGTGGTAGCGGTTACCTGTTCCTGAAAGATTGCATCAAATTGAATGCCCAACTTTAAGGTTTCGTACCAGCCGAAGATTTGAGCAATTTGGGCGTTAGTTTGTTTCCCGAGGGCGTATTGCCCCAGTAGTTTATTTTTGGCGGCTTCCAGTTCTTCACGGGTAAGCAGGGTGGCTTGCAGCCGATCGACTTCATGCCGTAAGCCATCTAAAGCGATTTGAGTATTTTCGGGCGCTGTGCCCATGTAAGCCACAAATTGGGCGGGATATAGGCGAGTGGTATAGAAGGCTGACACTTCATACGCTAACCCCCGCTTTTCCCGCAGTTCCACGAATAAGCGACTGGATAGACCATTCCCTAGATAGGTGTTTAATAGTTTCAGGGTGGCATATTCCTGCGTACTCAAACTTGCCTGAGTCGGATCAGTCAGGGTACCAATCCCCGGAGCCAGATAGCCCAGCATAATGATCGATTGCTGCGTCTCCTGGGCGATCGCTTTAGTCAAAGGTTGGGTTACGACGGGAGGCAGATCCAGGGTGGGCAGAGGATCGGCAGGCGGTTGCCAATCACCAAACACCTGCTGCACGAGCTGAATCGCCGCATCGGCTTGAATCCGTCCCGACAAACTAATAACGATGTTATCGGGACGAAAGTGAGTTTGATGGTAGTGATGTAGATCCTCGGCTTGCAATTGAGCTACCGAGTTAATTGTCCCCAGACCGGGCAAAGCATAGGGATGTTCCCCATACATCATCCATCGCAACTGATCAAACGCGATCGTAAAGGGTTGTTCCTGCTGTGAGCGGATTGCCTGTAAGGTGAGGCGGCGTTCCAATTCCAGTTCTGACTCCGGAAAACTGGGCGATCGCAGTAACTCGCTGGCTAATTTCAGAATGTTTTCAAAATCCGCCGATACCGTTTTCAGGCTCAAGAGAAAGTAATCGGTTGTGGCATCGGTGCTGAGGCTGGCTCCAACCGATTCAACCTGTTCGGCAATTTCCAGGGAAGATAAACGGTTTGTGCCCTTGGTTAGTACGGCGGCAATTAGATGGGATAGTCCTGCCTGATGGGGGAGTTCCCAGCGGCTACCTGCCCGAACAAAGACCCGAGCCGCAATGATGTCTGCTGTAGGGTTTTCAGCCATGAGCACTACCATTCCGTTATCTAAAACGGTGCGGTGAATACCCTGAAGCTGCTGAGAGTAGGTTGAACCAGGAGTCACGAAATTATCCTTCAAGAATCAGCAAAAGTTGTGCACAGGAGCGGCAGACACCCAACGGTAGATAGGCTCGAGGCAGGAGGGCATTAGATCGGGGCTGAATTATCCAGCCTGTTTCTCCCCGTACTGCCTTACCTACCCTATCGCTGTCCTCTACCAATGGTTTTCTTCTCCAGGCTTACGTCGGTCTCACGATGACTGCCGCATAGTGATAAGGAGACAAGTATTGCCCCGCCAGCCGTTGCAAATCCTCCGATCTCAGGGCACGGATCTGTTGGGGATAGCTAGCGACCAATTCGGGACGAGCAATGACACTGTAATAGCCGTATAGACCTGCCAGTTGGCTGGGGGTTTCGGTGGAAAAGGCATGATCGTTACACAGAAGCCGTTTACAGCGTTCGAGTTCTGCCTCAGAGACAGGAACAGCCGCCAGTTCCGACAGCCGATCGCCAATGATTGCCTCGACCCGCTCTAAATTTTCGGCATCTAACCAGGCAGAGATGGTAAATAGCCCCGATTCGCGTTGGAGCGAGAAACTACTGCCGATCGCCTGGACTAAATTCCGTTCTTCGCGCAGTTCCCGGACTAACCGAGACATCCGCCCTTCCGCCAGCAGCACCGAGATTACATCTAATCCATAGGCTGCCTGTAACTGCTCCTCCTGACTCCGCAGGGGTGAATCCACTCCGGGCCCTAGCCATCCCATCATCAGCCGAGCTTGTTCCAATCGGGGTAGCCGGAGTTCCTGCCGATAAATACTGGGAATCGGGGGTTCAGCGTCGGGGAGCGGACAGGGACAGGCGGTTGGCAAGGGAAAGTTGGAGAAGTTGCGAGCCATCAGGTCGATCGCCTGGTCTTGCTCAATATTGCCGACCACCACGATCGTCATATTCTCGGGTTGATAGTGTGCCTGGTGGAAGCAGCGCATTTCCATCGGCAAGTGGCGCAGTAACAACTCTTCGGTTCCCAGGATCGGTCGCCCATAGGGATGATGCTGATAAACGGCTTCTGCCAGCGCTTGAAAGGCAACACAATCGGGATTGTCGTAGGATTGGCGAATTTCCTCTAGCACTACATCCCGTTCGCGATCGAATTCCTCATCGGGAATTGCCGCATTTAAGAGAATTTCTGCCAGGTAGGGGAGGGTTTCCTCCAGGTGCTGATCGGCAGTGGTAATAAAGTAGTGGGCATAGTCATGACTCGTGGCAGCGTTGGTCATGCCTCCCCGGTACTCGATCGCCCAATCAAACGCTCCTGGTGGTAAGCGTTCCGTTCCTTTAAAGATCATGTGCTCCAGAAAGTGAGCCATGCCACACCACTCGTTGGGTTCGGCGATCGCTCCTGCCTTCACCCAAACATCTACCGCCGCAACTGGCATCGCGGGCGTGTATTGGTGAATAACGGTTAATCCGTTATCCAGTTGTATCCGGCTAGCCGGAAAGGTAGAACAGTCTAAAAGGTTTACCAAACTCGCGATACCTGGATTCCTAATGGATCTAACCTAACACCTCATTTATAGAAAATTATAAGGAGTTTGATGTCTACTTAATCCTTACTTAACTCTTTTGTTTATTACTGGAGTCTGCCGGAGGAGGGTTGTACACTTCAAAAGACGGTTCCCACTGCGATCGATTGTCCCACCAGGTAAAAATCAACCGCTCAAGCCGAAAAGGATGCATTAGACTGCTTGCAGGGTTAATCGCAGTGGTTTATGTCAGATCCAATTTTGGTGCGGGGACACAGTAGCCGAGCCGCCATTCGGGAGTTGCAACGGCTGTTAAATCGCAAAGGAGCCTATCCAGCCTTACCTGAAGATGGGTTGTTTGACGACCAAACGGAGGCTGCTGTCCGACATTTTCAATGGACCCATGATTTATTACCGGATGGTCAGGTTGGCAATCACACCTGGGCTACCCTGCGATCGGCTCCCGATTCGCCCCCCCATCCCCCCTCGACTCACCCGATTTTAGGGTATGGATCGACCCATGCCGCCGTGTATGAACTGCAAGTGCGGTTAAATATCGCCAGTGTGCGACTGTCGTTGGTGGTAGATGGAGTCTTTGGTGGGAAAACACTGAAAGCGGTACAACAGTTTCAATGGCGGACGAATTTACCGATTCATGGCACTGTGGATCACACGACCTGGGCAACGTTATTAGATGCCATGCCAGCGGCAGTCAATCATCGCTCAACGGCGATAGCCCTGGATCACAACAATTTATCCTTACAAGCGATCGCGGAAATGGATGCCGAAACCTGGAAGCAACTGACGGAATCATCAACAGCACTATCGGCGGATCCAGATGAGGGGCTTGATCGAGACAAACCAAAAAGTCTGAATACCCTGGATGAACTATTCCCACCCATCGTTGCAGAGACGGCTGAAAACCGCTCATCCTCAGCAGCCATAACCACTGCCCTGCCCCAGGTCGATCCGGACGTGAAACACCCGTTATTACGACGGGGCGATCGAGAATCTGCTGAAGACAGTAATGGAGCCGTCCACACCCTCCAGCGCCTTTTACAGCAAAAGGTGAATCCGCGCCTGGAAGTCAATGGTAACTTTGACGATCGCACCTATCGCACCGTGATTCATTTTCAGCGGTTGCACCATCTCATTCCCACCGGAGAAGTGAATGAGGTGACTTGGAAAAAGCTCTTGCAGCCTGTGATGGAGCCGTCCGTGACGGAGCATGTTGCTGTCAGCGATCGGGCTGGAGAAGCACCGCCACCCTGGTCAGAAGCGGCGATTACCACCGGGCAGCCTCCCCTCCGTCGCCTGTTCTTTCCGCAGTGGCGCGGACCCCGAACCCCCAAGGGCAGACCCTATTTGATCCCTGAAGTGCGGGAACCCGAGGGGCAACAGGGCCCGATTCATGAACTGCAAACCCTATTAACGGCAAGTGATATACCGGGACTTGCGATCGATGGGTATTTTGGCTATGGGACATTCCAGGCCGTCAAAAGCTTCCAGAACCAGCAGGGGTTAATCCTCACGGATGGACGGGTGGGAGATGAAACCTGGGATCGCTTGCTGGAACTGGCAATGGGACAACCCGTACCGTTACCCAATTCGGCTCCTAATGCCGCGATTACCCTCGCCACCTTAGGCAAATATTACGATCCGAAAAATTACCCCCATCAAACCAGTGCCTTTTTGTGGCTACAAAGCCAAATTCCGCCAGAGATTTTTAATACCTTTGTGGCGTACTGGCGGAATCCAAATTGAGGCATTAGTGCGATCGCCCTTCCAGGCTACCTTTTTGCCGAACCGTTGATTGGCGTTGGGCTTTCATATTGAGCAGTTCGGGGACGGTGACAAAGCGATAGCCTCGACGCTTTAAAGTGTCGATGACTTGCGGCAGCGCTTCTACCGTCGGGCTGCGATCGCCACCCCCATCATGCATTAACACAATGCCACCGGGTTTGGTGTTTTTCAGCACATTATCCACAATGATCGGGGCGGAAACGTAGTAGTCCTCCGAGTCGGCAGACCACATTGTGACGGTATAACCCTGTTGTTTCGCATAGTTCGCTAACCCTCCTTCTAAATTGCCACCGGGAGGTCGCATTAGAGTGCTTTTTACCCCTGTGATTTCGTGCATGAGTCTGGCGGTGTTGCCTAATTCCTGAGCGGCGGTTGCTTCATCCATGTTATGCATGAAATGCTGCCAGGTATGATTGCCGATCGCATGTCCGGCGGCTACCACTTTTTTGGCAATCTCTGGGTTGTTTTGCAGCGGAATACCGACCCAGTAGAAGGTTCCTTTAATATCGTGTTGCTTGAGAATATCGAGGATCTGCTCGGTGGTGTTCGGCCAAGGCCCATCATCAAAGGTGAGGGCAACGACTTTCTCTGTACCTACGGAATTGACATCATAGACAACTTGACCTTTGTACTCGTCGGGAGCCGTAAAGGTGAGGGATTGCGGTTGAATCGGTTTGGCACGAGCAATTTCAGTTTTGCGATTGGTATCAGGAACCGCTCCGGGATTTTGCACTGCCGTAATTGGGGCAGACTGAGCTGTTTGCTCCGTGGGAGATGGCTCCATCTTAAAGCCGGTTGCTTCCAGGTAGAGGAACCAGTAGCACAGGATGAATCCGGCAAAGGCAAACCGATTCAGCAGGAAGGAACGGAGAATTCTAAACCGGACTTGCGCGGCACTGGAACGGTGGGCAGAGCGCCGCGATCGCCGTTTGCCATTCGCGGGGGTACTGATGCGAACCGATTGTTGCCACAACACATCCGTTTCTCCCGCCATCCGAGCAATCACCCGCACATCCCGAATTGCTGATGAATTCAGTGTCCACAGGCGGTAACAAATGAACCGCACCAGGGTTTGACGTAAGGTGACACAGCGATCGCGCCGCCGCTGCTGATGGAAATTGACAAAGATTTTGAGACCCCCAGAGCGAGTCGCTTCAGCCTGGATGTAGATCCCCTGGGGCGCTAACAGGCTGTTGATCCAATAGGCGATCGCTCGAAAATTTCCTTGCCGCGCTAACTCCAGGATAGATGGTTGATAGTGACTATTTGAGTAAGCCATTCCTCTCTCAACACCAACTTAATTCCGACAACTGAACTACTGAATACCGTGATTTAACTTAAGACAACTACATAAATTCGCCGGGATCCCAGATCCACATCGAGCATGACTACAGATTTAGCAATCCTCAATGAGCGAGCATCTGCAACCCCAACTTGGCGATCGTAATCCTTATCCTGTACCCATTTCGCTTGATTTCGTTGACTGTCGCCTACACAGGTTACACGCTAACCGCAGAATTGCAGCAGGAGAATTTCAATTTCAAAGATTGAGAATTGTAAATATCTGGGGGGCATGGAATTGAGAATCGACGATCGCGGCTGCTAGAACTCAACGATCCCTCTAGATCGGGGCACTCTAGAGAAGTCACCCTGACCAGACCCAGTAGCCCGGTTGAGGAGGCAGCTTAAATGCAGCTTGTAGAACGACGGCGATGACTAAACTGATCCAGCGATCGCGGTATCTTTACCCCTATAAATTCTTGAATGAATAGGGTGATCCCTATTTTTTTCACTCAACAAAATTTTTAATTTAACCACCATTCACATTCATTGATAGAGAGCAAACGGATGGCGATGGAGCAAATTACATTGAACCGGGACGTTTATGAAGCCATCAATCAGGAGTTGGTTAGTCTACGACAACGGGTGATTGAACTGGAGCAAGCAGCCTGCGATCGCCAGCAAACCGCCACTGCCCTAGCTGAGAGTGAATTACGGTTCCGGCAAACTGTGGCGAATATTCCGGGGGCAATCTATCAATTTACGCATCGCGAGGGAGTCTGGTCGGTCGATTACATCAGTGAGCGGATCTGGGATATCGCTGGAATTACCGCAGAGGCGGTGATAGCCGATCTGAATCATTTTATCGATCGCCTGCACCCCGATGATTTAGTGGGCTTTGTTACATCAATCTCTGAGTCTGTGGAAAATGCGGCGACCTGGCAGTATGAGGGTCGCTTGATTCAGCCTAATGGGGAAATGCGCTGGTGGCAGGGTGCTTCTACTCCCACCGTGACGCAAACAGGCGAAGTGATTTTCTATGGAGTGATTCTGGACATTACCGATCGCAAACAGGCAGAAGCCGCTTTATGGCAATTAAATGATGATTTAGAAGCGCGGATTGAAGAGCGCACTGCCGAACTTTTACAGGCGATCGAGCAGTTGGAACAGGAGGCAAAGGAACGTCAGGAAGCCGAAGTCACGTTAAGTAAAAGCGAACATCGGTTTCAGAAATTAGCGGCTAATTTGCCGGGTATGATTTATCAGTTTCAGATGAATCCGGATGGCTCGATCGTTGTACCTTATCTCTCTTCTGGATGTCGGGATATTTATGAAATGGAACCAGAGGAATTACAGCGAGATCCAAATTTATTGATCCGAGCCGTACATCCCGATGAACGCCAACCGTTTTTAGATTCCATTTCGCTTTCTGCCCAAACTTTGCAAACCTGGCAATGGGAAGGTCGAATTACCACCGCGAAAGGACAAACAAAATGGCTGCAAGCGGTATCTCGACCGGAGAGGCAACCGGAGGGTGGAATTCTCTGGGATGGCATATTGATTGATGTCACTGATCGTAAACACACCGAACAAGCATTAGGAGAAAGTCAGGCACAGTTAGAATTATTCTTCTCTCAGTCTTTAGAAGGTTTCTTCTTTATGCAGATTGATCGTCCGGTGTACTGGGATGACTTAGTTGATCAACAGGAGATCTTGGATTATGTATTAACTCATCTGCAAATCACCCGAGTGAATCAAGCCTTACTGAACCAATATGGTGCTAGTCATGAGCAGTTTGTGGGGAAATCATTCGCTGATTTATTTGCAACTAGTCCAGTTCAGGCAAGAACCGCCTGTCGGCGATTATTAGATAATAAACACTTACATCTGGAGATGCAGACCCGTAAGCTGGATGATACTCCGATCTGGATTGAAAGTGATTTTTTAGGGGTGTATGACGCGGACGATCGCCTGACTGGCTTATTTGGGGTACAACGTGATATTACCGATCGCAAACAGGCAGAAGCAAAGTTACAACAGACCCAACAATTTCTCTCATCAGTACTGAATAATTTGCCAGTTGCCGTATTAGCCAAAGAAGCCAAAGAGTTACGATTTGCGTTGCTGAATCCCGCCGCGACGGAACTGTTTGGATTAACTCCAAATATGGTTCTCGATCGCAATGATTATGATTTATTTCCGAAGGAACAGGCAGAACTATTTACCCGCATCGATCGGAGTGTCCTGAATAGTAATCAAATTCTCGATATTCCGGAGGAAGAGGTTGAGATCAAAGGAGAAATCAGGATTCTCCATACTAAGAAAACCGCGATCCTGGATGATACTGGAGCACCAGAATACTTATTAATTATTACTGAAGATATCACTGAGCGCAAACAAGCGGAAGCCGCTTTACGGCAATCGGAAGCCCAATTACGCCAGCAGGCAACCGAATTAGAACAAACCTTGCGGGAATTGCAACGCACTCAGTCCCAACTGATTCAAAGCGAAAAAATGTCTTCGTTAGGGCAATTAGTCGCCGGAGTAGCTCACGAAATTAACAATCCAGTGAATTTTATCTATGGCAATCTTGCCCATGCCAATAATTACACTCAGGATTTACTGGGACTAGTTCAACTCTACCAAACCCATTATCCAGAGCCAGTAGCAGAAATTGTGGCGGAAGCAGAGGAAATTGATCTGGAGTTTTTGATGGAGGATCTGCCCAAATTACTCAACTCTATGAAAGTGGGGGCAGAACGCATTCAAAGAATTGTGCTATCGTTACGCAATTTTTCTCGCATGGATGAGGCAGAAATGAAAGCGGTCAATATCCATGAGGGAATTGATAGTACGTTAATGATCTTACAAAATCGTTTGAAGGCAAAACCGGATCATCCAGCCGTCCAAATTATTAAGGAATATGGTCAATTACCCCCAGTAGAATGTTATGTTGGACAGCTCAATCAGGTGTTTATGAACATTCTCAGTAATGCGATCGATGCTTTGGATGAACGCGATCGTCACCGCACCTGCCAGGAGATTGAAGCACATCCCAGTGTGATTTTGATTACGACCGAGTATGTCAGTCAAGAACGGGTGGTGATTCGGATTGTGGATAATGGGCCGGGGATGTCTCGCCAAACTCAACAGCGGTTATTTGATCCATTTTTCACCACGAAACCTGTGGGTAAAGGAACTGGATTAGGCATGTCTATTAGCTATCAAATTATTACCGATCGCCATCAAGGAAAGCTGCAATGTATTTCGTCCCCTGGGCAGGGAGCCGAATTTGTGATCGAAATTCCGATTCGCCAAAATCGCTATTAATCTTCTACAGGGGGCTTCCTCCAGATGGGTGAAGCGATCGTCCTGCTTTCGGCATAATCATCTGCTCCGAGTAGGGGAAGTTGGTGATGATAAGGAAACGGTATGGTAGAAGCATCAAAGGTTTCCAACCACTGCAACCCATGTACTCGGTATGAATCTGCAATCCAGGTCAAATCTGGTCAGTTGTTAACTCCCTGTTGCGATTAATTCTTAGAGCCGGATGCGATTCATTATGCAACTAAACCATGGTGCTTGTTAGACACCTCCTGAAGTGTTTGTTTGCCCCACCCTGACTCGATCGAGTTGCGGTGGGATTTTTTTGGCTATAGTAATCTCTCTAGTTCTAGCTATTTGTTCGCCGGTAATGGATCATAGGGGGATGGATGCTGAGGAAGTAAATCGGCGGCAATGACCACTGCGATCGATCAAGTTTGGCAACTGGTCTGGGGAGCCATCTGGCTGAACCCAGAAGCATTTCAACAGATTAATCAATTACCCCGTGGGTTAGAGGTAGCTCTGGCAATCACGTTGTTGGCTGGGTTATCGCAGGCGATCGGTCAAGGCATCATTCTATTTGTGAATCGGGTGAAACCGTTTCGCTTTGTACTCAGCCTGATCATTTCTGCCGTTTTGTTCGGATTTGGCTGGATCTTCTGGGTGTTAAGTACCTGGGTTGCCTGTAACGTGCTATTTCGCTTGCATCCTTCCCTGATAGCCGTTGGGCAGTCTTTAGGGCTATCCTATGCCCCGCAAATCTTCAGCTTTTTTATTGCCTTACCGTATCTAGGAGTTCCTGTTTCGATCGCACTATCAATCTGGAGCTTCCTGGCATTTTTAACGGCAATGCAGGCAACCCTGGGTCTCAGCCTCTGGCAGGCGTTTTGGTGTGGAGTATTGGGTTGGATGATGCTGCAAGTATTACAGCGCACGATCGGTCGTCCCGTGGCGAAGACAGGTCAATGGTTAGCCAATCAGGTAGCTGGAGTGAAGCTGGTAACTGACTTGAAGGAATTAGAACGGCTGGTACATCGGGAAAACATGAGTAACCGAGAATGACCCTGGATGATCGGGTTAGCCAGACCAGCGATCGAACGGCGACCTCAGCCCCAGCATCGTGGAGACTGGCTTACGGCGAATCTTGATAAATATCGAGTTCATCAATCCGGATTTCTACCGGAGCGCCGATTTCGGCGGGTGGACATACACGGATTCTGGCACTACTTGCGAAGGGTTCTAAGTAGCTCCCGATCGGCACAATATGATTGAGCACTCGCCAATTGATCACCTGATTGGGACAATTAATCACTAAGGTCAATGCGGTTGCCGTGGTCGTGAAATACCATTCACAGGAGATCAGCAATGCCTGCGTTACTCCATCGCAGGATTCATAGAAGCACTTACTCACCGCCGCTTCTAACTGCCGCCGGAGTAACTGATCAAGCTGAGTAATCGTTGCCGGGGGACTATCATCCGCAGGAAGGGAGAATTGACTCATAATCAACGTCATCGTAATAGGGCTGAATTGAGAACCAAGGATGCCCCTGTCTCTGGAACATGGATGGCTTCCCCTACCATCTTATTCGTTCCCTCCCTGGAAGTGCTGGCAGATCCCGTCAGGGAATGTTAATTAATCTGGCAATTTTCAAATTATCGTTGGCAATTTTACCGATCGCCGTTCACATTTCAACCTAATTGTTAAGTTTGACGATAATAGATTTGCAAAGCTTAATGACTATTGAGCCTGAATTAAGCTCAGCAATGCCAATACACCAAATACTATGATTATTATCCCGGAAATGCGATTGACCCACCGCAAGCCATCCAGGTTGAATCTTTGCCGCAACAGGCTAACACTACTGCTGAGGCACACCCACCATAACGCCGAGCCTATGAAAACCCCTAACACGAGGACTACCGCCGAGAGATGGTTTTTGGGGGTACTGGATAAACCTAATCCAGCAAACATCGCTGCAAAGGCGAGGATCGTCATGGGGTTGGCTAGTGTTAGTAACAGGGTAGAAGCATAAGCCTGTATGAGATTCGCTGCGATCGTCGATGCAGCCTGTTCCGCCGGTTTAGACAAGAGCGTTTTGATCCCCAAATAACACAGGAAAATCCCCCCAATTAAACCCAGCCAAGCTTTTTGATGGACTAAAACATTGGCAATTACTGTCAAACCAAAGCCCGCTATACAACCATAAATCGCATCAGCCGTTGCTGCTCCCAGACCGGAAACAACACCCACAATACCGCCCTCTGCCAGGGTACGCCGGATACACAAAACGCCGATCGGACCTACCGGTGCGGCGATCGCAAACCCAAGCACAATCCCTCTCAGTAGTAGTTCCTTCTCCATTCCAGGCTAATAGCGCTCTTTAAGGGCAACACAGCGTACACCTTAAGAGAGATTTTCATCCATAACGAACTCGGTTTGAATAAAGATACCCGTTTATGTATACGGATTAAGCTGCATGAGACGCGATGCTACCGGAAAGTTTGTGAACAACTGGAATTCAGAGACAAAACGCCGAGTCAGTGTATCTTTGACCAGTACAGCGTGGCGATTGCTGAAGCAGGTAGCTCAAAAACAGGGAATTTCTCGCTCTGAGGTGATTGAGCAGTTTGCTCGTAACCTGGATACAGTCCCCTCCAGCCACTCAGAAGAAACTCAGGTTAATTGGCTGCAAAACCAACTGCTGGAACAACAGCAGCAAAACGTCCTCCTCCAGCAGCAGCAACAGCAGTTAGAGAGACAGTTGGAAAGGGCGTTAGATCAACGGCAACCAACGGCAGCCGATTGCGATCGACAACAGGTAGAAGCCCTATTAGAGGAACTCCAACGCAAAGAACGACAGCAGCGATTTCTGATTGAACTGAACGATACCATCCGAGCCATTCAAGATCCGAAGGAGATGATGTGGCAGGTAGTTTGTGCCACAGGGCAGTATTTTAATGTGACTCGTTGTACTTACGGTGAAATTGATTCGACCCAGGACTATGTCATTGTCGATCGCGATTACTGCAATGGTGTCATTAGTGTTGTGGGTAGACACCAGATGGAGGTGTTTGGTTCTGATCTGATTGCGGAGTTAAAACAGGGCAAAACAGTTGTCGTTGATGATATCCGGTCTGATTCCCGCACCGTTGCAGGTAGTATCGCTGCGTTTGATGCGATCCAAACTCAATCGCTATTGTGTGTGCCGCTGGTGAGAGCAGGACGGTTCCTGGCATTGTTGGGATTGCATCATGCGGAACCGCGTCAGTGGACGACAGAAGATCGGATCCTGATGGAACGGGTTGCCGCCAAAACCTGGTTAGCTGTAGAGCGATCGCAGGCTGAAGAGGCTTTGCACCAAGCGCTACAAAAACTCAACTTCCATGTGGAAAATACGCCAATGGGAGTGGTTGAGTGGGATTGCGATTTTCGCGTGATACGCTGGTCGGCTGGGGCAGAGCGCATTCTGGGTTGGCAAGCCGAAGAAATTTTGGGCAAATACTTAACAGAAATTCCGTTTGTGTTTGAAGAGGATCAAGAGCCTGTTGCTGAGGTTTGCCACCGATTAGTGCATGGCGATGAACCTCATATTTTTTCTTACAATCGCAATTACACGAAAGCTCATGAGATTGTGCATTGCGAATGGTATAACTCCAGCCTCCGAGATGAATCAGGGCGAATGACTTCAATTATGTCGCTGGTTCTAGATGTCACAGAACGTAAGCAAGCGGAGCAGGAACGGGAGCAATTACTAGAGCGGGAACGAATTGCCCGATCGCAGGCAGAAAAAGCCCAGCACCAACTAACTATCCTGTTTGAAACCTCCCCCGTGGGATTAGCGTTGTTAGATGCAGAACAACGATTTATGGCAATCAATGAAGCTCTGGCAGAACTGAATGGACTATCCCGTGACCAACTTTTAGGGATGACAATTCCTGATTTGTTTAGCCAGGTTGATCCGAAATTAGTCGAAGTCTTGGATCAGGTTTACGTCACGGGTGAACCCTTTATCTCGCCTGACTTTGCCATGCATGCCCCCGGTCGCAGCGATCGTCGTCCTGGGTACTACAACGTTTACTATTTACCCACTACTAACTCCAATCACCAGGTAGAAAGCACTCTCGTTTATGTAGTGGATGTCACAGAACGGGTCAAATTAGAGCGCACTCAACAGTTTCTCTCTGAAGCCAGTGCGGTGCTGGCATCTTCGCTGGATTATCAAACTACGTTAGAACGAGTTGCCCAGCTCACTGTACCGGAGTTAGCAGACTGGTGTACGGTACATATTGTGGAGGAGACTGGTGCGATCGAGCAGATTGCGGTGGCTCACATCGACCCCGACAAACTGGTATGGGCGGATGAATTGCGTCAGAAGTATCCACTTGATCCGAAGGCCGCTCGCGGTACGGCATTCACCCTGCGAACTGGACAAGCTGATCTAATTCCTGAAATTCCCGATCAATTGCTGGTGCAGGCTGCTCAGGATGCCGACCATTTAGACGTTCTCCGGCAGGTTGGCTTCACTTCTGCCATGACGGTGCCCCTGCAAATTCACACCCAAATTATCGGAGTCATCTCGTTTATCTCGGCGGAATCTGGGCGACGCTATACGATCGCGGATTTGCAGTTTGCCGAAGAGTTAGCCCATCGGGCTTCGTTAGCGATCGAGAATGCCCAACTCTATCGGGAAGCCCAACGCGATCGTGCCAAGGCGGAAGCTGCTAATCGCATCAAGGACGAGTTTTTAGCGGTGTTATCCCATGAATTGCGATCGCCCTTAAATCCAATTCTGGGGTGGACAAAGATGTTACGCCAGCGGCGACTGGATGCCGCTAAAACTGAACAAGCTCTGGAAACCATTGAACGTAATGCCAAATTGCAAGCCCAATTGATTGAAGACCTGTTGGATGTGTCCCGCATTTTGCAAGGCAAGATGACTCTCAATATGATCCCCGTCAATCTAACGACGACGATTAATGCCGCTTTAGAAACGGTGCGGTTAGCGGCTGAGGCGAAAAAAATTCACCTGCATACGACATTTCATTCCCTCTCCGGGAGTGTTTTGGGAGATTCCAATCGGTTGCAACAGGTGATATGGAACTTGCTTTCTAATGCCGTGAAATTCACGCAACCCGGCGGACAGGTAGCGATTCAACTGGAACAGGTTGGCATGTATGCGCAAATTCAGGTGAAAGATACTGGGAAAGGGATTCATCCAAATTTCTTACCCCATGTGTTTGACTATTTTCGGCAAGAGGATAGCACAATCACCCGACACTTTGGTGGACTGGGTTTAGGGTTGGCGATCGTGCGGCAACTGACTGAGTTACATGGTGGAACAGTTTGGGTAGAGAGTCCGGGCGCAAATTTAGGCGCTATATTTACAGTGCAATTACCACTCGATTTAGTGAGTCAGGAATTACCTACCCAGATTGAATCGTCAGGAGAAACTATCACCTTAACCAATGTTCAAATATTAGTTGTCGATGATGATGCCGATATGCGGGAATTAGCATCATTTATCTTGACTCAAGCAGGTGCGCGAGTGATGACAGCCGCCTCAGCCATGCAGGCATTAACCCTTTTAAAGCAAGCCAAACCCGATCTGTTACTGTGCGATATTGGGATGCCAGAAATGAATGGCTATGACCTGATCCAACACATCCGAAAAGGGACTCCTGAACAGGGGGCAAATATTCCCGCGATCGCGTTAACGGCCTATGCTGGGGAAATGAATCAACAACAGGCGTTAGCAACTGGATTCCAAATGCATGTTGCCAAGCCTGTAGAACCGGAATGCTTAGTGCAGGCGATCGTTCACCTGCTGCATCCCAACCACGGATCATGAAGCTGGAACGGGCGTTTAAGAATGAATTCCCTACTTGTGCAGTGATGCTTGAGCCAGTAACCACTCTGAATCATAGATGCTGAGTAACTTTGTCAGCATTGCAAAGAATTGTGCTTCTGTCCCATCCAGCGATCGACGCACCCAAAATCCCCCGGATACATTGACGATATACCAGTAATCGTCGTCAGTAATTCGGTCAACAGCCTGGTCATTTTCGGTGGCTAAATAGTCTGCTAACCAGCGAAACTGTTCTTGGAGATGCAGCCCTACCGCCTCGGCTGGCAATGTTTTCTGAGTAATATGTGCCCAATACTCCTGTTTAATGGTGGCAAATTCCAACGGTTCACGCCCAAACCTCAAGGCGTTAGTTCTGCCTGTTCTCAGCAACTCCTGATATTGGCTGCGAGCCAGATTGTATCTTTCCCGAAAAGCCTCAAACTCTGGGGGACTGGCAAACAAAATTTGGTGTGACTTGTAGAAAGCTCTGGCAACTGGTTTGATTTTATCGTTGTAAGCGAGTTGAATTTGTTGCTTCAGTACATTATCACCAGGATCAATAATGGCTTCCTGTTGAATCCAGGTTAAAAACTCCGGATTGTAGTACCCAAACTCATAGCCACCCTCAAAGTTCAGTTTGAAATCGGTGTGGGGGCCCTGCCGGAACGCTGGTAAACCAGAAATTACCCTGAGTTTGCCATAGTCCACGAAAGGTTTAATCCTACAGTAAAGATCGCGTAATCCAAAATCTAACCATGTGCCACATTCCGCCGCTTCCGAACTTTTTTGGGTGGGTTTCAGACTGATCCAGGCAGAGTGAATCAGTCCTTCTTGTCGTTGTTGTTCAGCAATTTGTACATTCCAGAGTTGAACGGCGGCGAAACTTGCCAGTCCCAGGGAAAGGGCGGAAAAACTCATAAGGCTGACGATCGTATGCCGACGGCGATGTTTCTTTTGCTGCTCTTGTTGCCGTTGCCACTCCACACTAGCCTCAACAAATTGCTCTTCTTCCGGGCTTAATTCGCCAATATTTTTAAAGGCATTCCTGCGTCTAAACTCGACAATTTGTTCTAGCCGCGAGCCTTTTAAAAGCTCGTCCTGTGCTTGAGATGGATTGTGTGAGTGGATCTTTTGCCATCGCTTTGTTTCACTTGATAACCAATTCTTGAGGATGATAACTTCCTTTTCCTCCTCCAGCCAACATTTTAATCCTTGCCAGGATGACAATAAAATTTCATGGGCAATTTCGACTGTGGCAGCTTGTTTTAGACTGTTTGGATGACTTCCTCTCAGCGCATCGGGGTTAGGGTTTTCGCTACTACTGACCAACAACTTTTCTTCAATGAAACGGCTGAGGATGATTTCAACTGATTCACCAAAAAATTCATCCCGGTATGCCCGTCTACTTACGGCTTTGCTACCGGAATCAGTATCAACAATGTTTACCAATTTTAGAAAGATTTGCTTAGTGGTGGTTTGTTCCTCTTGCTTCAGTTGGCTGTAGATTTCGTTAACCCGCTTTTGTAAGGCTCCTCTTACTCCTTCTAGCGCTGTATAGCTTTTCCTGGTTAAAGTACGCCCAACAATATTGGGTAGACCATGATCATCCAGGGATTGACACTCACTTTCCCACAGCAAGTTGAGGGTATATTGCAATAAGGGGAGATACCCTTTTTGTCCTTCAACTTCTTTGATAATTTGTTCGATCAAACCCTCTTCAAACACTACGCCATGTCTAGCGGCGGGTTGCTCGATCGCCTGTCGTAATTCATCTGGATACATTTCAGTCACCAGATGTAGATTGTTTTGATTGGCGATCGCGCCTAAATTTGGGTAGAAACTAAACTGTTCCAGAAAATCCGACCGCATGGCTAAAACGATCTTGACCGAACTATCCCCAGACTGGGCAACTTGAACCAGTCCTGAAATAAAATTTTTGCGTTTGTCTGCATCCTCACACAGCGTGAATAGTTCTTCAAATTGATCAACAAAAATTAGCCACCGTTCTCCTTGCCGTTTTAAGGTGCTAATAATTTTTGGGAGCGTATCTTCTTGCCCTTCTAAAGCCATCTCAGCGTCTAATCGAGAGAAGTTATACTCCTTTTCTTCATTCAGTAAACACCGATGAAGCGCCGCAAATGGATCGTGATTTGGGGTAAAGATCAAGTCGTAAAAAGTTTGAGTATCTAAAGACTTTTTTAACTCAGGAATTAATCCAGCTCGTACAACGGAAGACTTACCACTACCAGATGCTCCCAACACCAAACTCAGAGGACTGTGATTGACTGCCTCAAATAATCTGGCAATCAACTGATCTCGACCAAAAAAGCGATCGCGATCTTTGAAGTTAAATCGCTTCAGTCCCAGATAGGGCGAGGTTTTAATCAGCGATCGTTGAGTGACCTCTGTACTGATGGTTTGAATGATCTGAGTTTCAATCTTAGTGCCAATCTGTACAGGGGCAAAGGTCAAGTTACCACTAACATGAGTGCCCTTAACCAAATTATCTTGGGTTTGCAATTGGTGATCTAAAATGGGTTGGTTCATTGTAGGAGCATCCCTTGATGGTTGTGTTCACAGCAGCAATCTGGCAGCTAGTTCAAACGAGACTCTTCAGCCTCATCTTGGTTTGAATCCGCATTTGACACCACTAACGTCGCTGGTTCGCTTGCACAGGCTTAAACTCGAAGTTGCCTCCCACCGTCACACCTGTGATGGAGTTGGTTTGGGTTTGATGTATACCTGCTTGATCACCCACCTGTTCGTTGAGTTGTGTGAGTAATGCTTGAGCGAGTTTAACGACCTCAAGATCATCGTTGACTTTAGCGATCGCAAGTTCTTCTTGTAGAGTGGCTTTGCGAGCTTCTGAATCTGGCTTCTTTTCTAACTTCTCGATCGCATCTATTAGATCACTTTCAGCGCTAAATTTTCTTTTCAATAGCGCTTTCAGGGCTTCATAACTATCTTTAATGATATCTTTTGCTAATCCTGTACTAATCGCCGTGACGATCGCGGTCGTAATGGGATCCATACGTGATTCTCTCCGAAGAAACATCAGTTTGCTTAGTGATCTCCTTCAAGCGGCTAGAGGCGATTTACGGTTGCTCTAGCTACCTCATTAGAGTGATTCGCAGGAGTAAAACTGATTAACTTAAACGTTTCTTCGTAGCAAATAGCTGAATGTTGATTGGCTCTACAAAACTACATCCAGCTAATTCTTGCTGTTAGTCATTGGGGATGGTGACATGCACAATTTTTGCGGGAATGCCAACCGCCGTCGCACCGGGGGGAATATCATGCAGTACAACCGCGTTAGCGCCAATCTGGGCATGATCTCCAATCGTGACGGCCCGAATCACTTTGGCTCCCGCCCCAATGTCTACATGTCCACCCATCTTAACGCCACCTACGATCGTCACCTGCTGAAGCAATAAGCAATTACAACCAATGCGGGCATCGGGATGGATCACTACCCCGTTAGGATGCGTTAATAAAAGTCCGCCACCGATTTGACAATTGAGGGGAATATCGGCACCAGCAACGATACTCCAGAAGCGATGCTCCAACACACTTAATTTACAGAAATAAGCTGCCAGAATTCCGCCTTTCTTGCGCCATTTTTGGTAGCTGCGGATTGATTTGAGTAACTGACGACTGGGATCCCACCACTGGCGGATTTCCTCACGACTCCAGTCTGGTTCAGTTGCAGATATTACAGATAAGTTTTCTTTGTTCATTGAGCTAGCAGGAATGATGGCTTCAGAATCTATAAACCAACCGATCTCAGTATAAAACAATCCACCCAATGCCATCCTGGGCACATCGGTTTCACATCATTAAGGAGCGCAGATTTATTCAGGTGTAATTTTGTGTAGGGGCGTGGCATTTGGTAAAAAGTCCTTGTCATTGCCCCAGCAATCTCTGCCAAATGCCGCGCCCGTAAAGAGAGAGGCGGAGTTATTTAATTCCCATTCCTAAGTAACGTTTTCGTGGCGATCGTTGAGCGATATTTCCAAGCTGTGATTAACTGGTGAAACAATGGCGCTTGCAGCGATACCGATTCGCTCTATTTGTATATTTATGAACCAACGGTTCACTGATTTAGGTTTAACATCCCGCCGCCAGTTTCTTCAGTTGGCATCGATCGGGGTAGCCACGGCGACCCTCCCTACCCTGCTGAGTCAGGCAACGCTGGCTGAAGATCGGAAGACATCCTCTCCGATCGCCTTCGATCCATCCTCTCCGATCATCAAACCACCGATGTTAAAGCCCGGAGATACGGTGGGTATGGTGGCTCCCGCGAGTAATGCCTATGAATTAGAGGAGATTGCGATCGCCAAAGAAACTATGGAGCAATATGGCTTTAAGGTGGTTTTGGGACAACATATTGCTGCCCAATACGGGTATTTGGCAGGAACCGATCAACAACGTGCTGATGATCTGAACCAGATGTTTCAGCGTCCCGACATTAAAGGGATTGTCACCTTTATGGGTGGCTATGGCTGTAGTCGCTTGCTGCCGTTATTAGATTACGCTCAAATACGTGCCCACCCTAAAGTCGTGGTTGGGCATAGCGATATCACAAGCTTGCTACTGGCAATTCATCGGCAAACGGGCTTAATTACCTTTCATGGCTCCTCTGGCTTAACTGGGGTGGGGGACTATGCCCGATCGCATTTCCGTCGAGCCATCATGTCAACTGCCCCAATTGGAGAAGTGGCTAAACCACCCCAGCCACCGGAGGGACAAGTAGAACGCAATCATCGCTTAGTGACGATCGTGCCGGGTCGGGCAACGGGTCAGTTAATTGGTGGCAATTTGACTCTGGTGACGAATCTGTTAGGTACACCCTTTGAGCCAGATACCCGAGGCAAGATTCTCTTTCTAGAAGAGATTGGCGAAGAACCCTATCGGGTCGATCGCATGTTGACCCAACTGTGGTTAGCGGGCAAATTACAACAGGCGGCAGGCATTGCCCTGGGGCATTTTGTCGATTGCTACCCCAAAGAACATCAACCCTCCTTTCCCCAAACCTTGAGTTTAGAAACAATCTTGCGCGATCGCTTTGAGCCATTGCAAAAACCAACGCTCTATAACTTGATGTTTGGTCATATTCGAGAAAATGCTGTATTACCGATCGGAGCCACAGCCAGTTTAGATGCAACCGCAAAAACGCTACAAATTGATGAGAGTGCTGTAATTTAGCTGATTTTTGCTCAATTTACATGAAATGAGGTTGGATCTAAATGAGGAGGAAAAACAAATAAGTGATGTCCAACCGTTCGTAATCGGCTGTGAAGCGTAATTGCATCTCCTAAAGGAGAAAACTGAATTGGGATCCATCTGCCGCTATAAAAATAGATAACTACACGATGAGTTATGTATTGTTCCATCGGGAGAGGATTACACCAGGGAGAAACCACGGCAATCCACGATTAAGGCTTTGTTCAGATATACCTCGAACGGTAGATAGAATGATCAGTCTTAAGGTATAAAACTTCTACGTTTACTACAATACATCCTGGTTTAAGTTCTCATGAATTTAGCCTAAATTGCCCAATCCATGATATAGACGCAAGCTCACCGAAATCAAGCCAGATTGATTGCAATTGGTAGCTTAACTATAAATAGACTACCAATACCGACATCGCTCACCAGATCGATCGTCCCGTGATAGGCATCGACACAATGTTTGACGATCGCTAATCCTAGACCGGTGCCCTCGAAGGTACTAACGTTGCTGGCACGCGAAAATGGTTGAAACAGTTTTGGGTGATCGGTGGGAGGAATCCCAATTCCCTGATCTTGAATCCGAAAGATAATGTGTTCCGCTTCAACGCAGAACTCGAATGCGATCGTGGCTCCAGATGGGGAATATTTGATCGCATTTGATAATAGGTTAACTAGAATTTGCCGCAACACTTTTTCATCGATCTCAGTTGTGTAAGCGGCGATCATGCTATGAAATTGTACGACACATTTTGACTGGGTTGCGAGTTGCAATTCTGCTATCATCCCCTGGCAAAACTGTACCAGTTCGATCGCTGTCGGTTGTAAAGACATTCGTCCTGATTCCAGTTCACTGATCGCTAAGATGTCATTCAGCAATTGGTTCATTTGCGTTACAGATGACCGAATGCGATCGAGATATTGCTCTCGTTTGGCTGGCGACAGCGACAATTCATTTTGCTGTAATAACTGAGCGGCGAGGGAGATATTGGTCAGGGGCAACCGCAAATCATGGGATGCCATGGCTGCAATATAAGCCCTAAACTGATTCAACTCTTGCTCTTTGACCAATGTTTCTCGCAGTTGGGCTGCAATTAGTTCGCGCTCGGTAATCTCTGCCTGCAACTTCTGGTTGGTTTGATTGAGTTCACTGGTGCGGCGTTCCACCGTTTGGTGCAGAAATTCTAGGAGTTCATACATTTCCAGGGGGTCAAACACCCGCAGGAGATTACCCTGAGTCACAATCCCCTTTAATTCGCCTTGATTACCTGTGACGACTAATCGCCGGATGCGATGCTGCTGCATGAGTTGTTGGGCTTTCAGCAACGGATCTGAGGGATGGACACTGAATAAGGGGGTACTCATGACCGCCTCTGCCGAAAGTTCAGTTAAGTCCAGTTCTAATGCCTGATACTGCACAATGTCTCGTTCAGTGATCATACCAACTGGGTAAAGATTAGCTGGATTGGTAGCATCTGGCAGCGTCCGGGTGAGTACCACGGAACTGATGCGATGCTGAATCATCCGTTGCGTTAAATCCAGCACTGTGGTTGTGGCTGGAGCCGACACGACCTCATAGGACATGACATCTTTGATTTGTTTCCATTTCAGTAGATTCAAGGGTTGCAGGGCTTTGCGAATACTACTGGAACTGATTAACCCTAAGATATCTCCCTGGGCATCCAAAACGGGGAGGTGGCGAATGTGATATTCCCGAAAGATGGAAAGAGCCGTCAACAGGCTTTGCGCCGGAGTCCGAGTCAGAGTAACCACGGGTTGGCTCATCACTTCCTCAATCAACAAGCCTCGCCAGTTGGTTTGGGCCGCAGTCAACTTGACCAGATCATGTTCTGTAAAGATGCCGATTAACCGCGATCGCTCCACCACCAGAACGGCGCTAGTTGGATCCGGCAGGATCGGGTCAAATTCGGGACTGGGAGACAAAAGACACCGTTGGTGAGGCACTTGACTCATGAGGGCAATCACTTGCAGCAGCGGTGTGCCCCTGGCAATCACGATCGGATTGGGGTCAATTGTGGTGTCCAGGGATGGCAGGTATGCCGATAAACTCTCTAGTTGCATGGTAAGAGGGTAACATCATCAAGCCGATCGAGATAATGCCCAGGATGACAACGGCTGGCTACCTTGCGATCGCGCCCCGCCGCATCAACAGGATAGGAAGCTATCCGTTTCCACCACAGAGCTATGCTCTAATGGTAAAATAATGGCAACTTGAGTCCCACTTCCCACTCTACTGGTGAGAGTCAGGACTCCACCATGTAGATCTACGCAATCTTTGACGATCGAGAGTCCTAATCCAGTCCCAGGAATTCTGCCAACGTTGCTGGCACGATGAAAGGGATTAAACAAGTGAGCTTGTTCTTCCAGGGGAATGCCAATGCCGGCATCATGAATCTGAAAGGTGATTACCTGATTGGGGGGAGGCGAATGCTTCTCGCGTAATTGACGTTGTAAATCCGCCGATAGCGTCGTAAAAGATTGCACCTGCACCAGAAACTGTACCGTAGTCCCTGCCGCCGAATATTTCAGAGCATTGGATAGAACATTGCTGAGAATATGCCGGAGTAGCTGTTCATCCATGTAAACCGGGTCTGGGATGTTCTCGCAGGTAAAGGCGATCGTATGTTGATGACTGACGCTTGTTTGCAAATCATCAATTAAATTGGCACAAAATTCCGGTAAATCCAGCGCGATCGGGCGGAATTCCAATCGCCCCGATTCAGTTTTACCGACAATTAACGTGTCGTTGAGCAACTGATTCATTTGTTGCACAGCCGTCCGAATCCGCTGTAAAAATTTATTTTTTGCCTCCGTTGTCTGCCCAATTTTTTCCAATAATTCTGTCGCCATCATCACACTGGTGAGGGGATTTTTCAATTCGTGCGACATTTGGGAGAAGAAATAAGCTCTGAGTTCCCGCCGTTCTCGTTCTGCTTCTAACTCTTTACGGACAATTTCAGCTTGTTTGCGCTCAGTAATGTCTCTGGAGTTGAGGACAATCTTGTCAGTACCGAAGGATTCTGGGAGGCGCTTACCGATCGCCTCAAGAATTCGCCATTCACCAGACTGATGCTGAACTCGAAACTCAATCAATAAATTGATATGGGGATGGTGTAAAGACTGCTCGATCGCATTCCGTACACAGGTCAGATCATCCGGATGGACATAGGTAAATAAGGTTTGATGCATTAACGCCTCGGGGGCATACCCCAACACCCGCCGAGTTGAAGGACTGCTATAGCTGATTACCCCTGCCCGATTCAATACGGTAATCATATCTAACGCATTTTCGATTAATGCCCGAAAGCGTTCTTCATTTTCGCGAATCAGTTGTTCTGCTCGCCGCCGCTGTTGCCGTTCCTGCGCCTCCCGCAATTCTCGTTCCACTACCGGCACTAAGCGGGTAAAGTTCTCTTTCATCACATAGTCATGGGCACCCGCTTTCATAATGTTGACAGCGGTTTCCTCACCAATACTGCCAGACACGATAATAAATGGCAGATCAAGCTGATGGTGTTGTAACAGCGTTAGAGCTGCCATCGCACTGAAGTTAGGTAGGCTATAGTCAGCAATGACTACATCCCAGGAGTGTTCTGCCAGTGCGGTAGCCATGCTGGTTGCAGTTTCTACCCGTTGATGCGTGATTATGTACCCGGCTTTTTGTAAGGTTCTAATAATCAAAAAAGCATCGTCCTCAGAATCTTCTACAACCAAAACTCGTAGAGGAGCGCTCATTCCCTCACCTGCCCAATGAAGGGACTTCATTCAAGAGTAACCAATACATCCCCAATTGGCGGACAGCATCAGAAAATTGAATAAAATCTACAGGCTTACGCACATAACTATTACAACCGTTACTGTAACTATCCAGTAAATCTCGTTGTTCATTCGAGGTGGTGAGTACAACAACGGGTAAAAAGCGGGTGCGGTCATCGGTGCGTAGGCGTTGTAGCACTTCAATGCCATTCACTCGGGGTAGTTTGAGATCCAGTAAAATCACCGCAGGCTGAACGTGAGTGTCCCGTCCAGTATGCTGTCCTGTGCCAAATAAATAGTCTAACGCTTCCACACCGTCCCGCGCTACGACAATTTCATTTAACACACCACTGCGCCGTAACGCCCGAATGGCTAAATCTTCATCATCAGGATTATCTTCTACTAGAAGGATACTACGTGGAGTCATATATAAATTCATGCAAAATGGGTGTAATTACTGTGCTGCTAATGTAAAGAAAAATGTTGCCCCGCGATCGACTTCACCTTCGCCCCAAATTTGCCCTCCATGTCGGTGAACAATCCGTTGTGCCGTCGCTAAGCCAATCCCCGTTCCCGAAAACTCCTGCACACTATGTAGTCGTTGGAATGCCCCAAATAGTTTGTCAGCGTAGGTCATATCAAACCCCGTACCATTATCACAAACAAAGTATAATAGTTTACCGCTACTATCTTCTGTAGTACCAAATTCAATTTGTGCCTGCGATCGTTTAGAAGTGAACTTCCAGGCATTGTCGAGCAGGTTCAGGAGTAAGACTTTCAGAAGGGTGCGATCGCCCCATGCCATGACATCGGCTTGAATCTGGCAGTTCACCTGGCGATCGGGATTGACGGCTTGCAACTCCAGCCAAATCTCCTGGGCTAGTTCACTTAAGTTCACGGGCTGGAAGGTCATGTCACTACGGGTAATCCGGGAGAGGATCAGCACATCATCAATCAGTTCTCCCATCCGTTGGGTGGCGGCACGAATCCGCTGAAGATAGCGTTGTCCGGCTTCATCTAACCGCTCCCAACAGTCCTCCAACAACGCCTGACTATAGCCGTTGATACTCCGCAAGGGTGCCCGCAGATCGTGGGACACCGAGTAACTGAAGGCTTCCAGTTCCCGGTTGACGGCAGTTAGTTCCACCACCGATTTACTCAGTTCTTGATTCAGGGTTTGGACAGCAATCTCGGCTTGCTTGCGTTCTGTAATATCCAGCATGGCTCCAAACAAGCGTGTCACCTGCCCTGCCAGATTCCGAAAGGGTTGTCCTTTCATTGCCAGGTGGCGGATAGAGCTATCGGTATGAATCAGCCGGAGATCTAAATCGTAGGCAGTGCCTGTCGCGATCGCGTGTTGCATGGCGGCGAGGAGAGGCGGACGATCGTCGGGATGCACCCGATCGAGAAACTCGGGATAGCTTGGTTCCGGTTGGGTCGGGTCTAACCCCAGCAGCCGATAGGTTTCGTCAGACCAGGTCAAGGTTTGCGAACTGAGATCATAGTCCCAGTTGCCGATATGGGCTAATCGTTGGGTTTCTTGTAACCGAACTAACAATTCAGATTGCTGAATGGCAATCCCGAACTGCTCGCCTAACTGCACTAACAGAGTCACTTCATCCAGATCCCACTCTCGGAACCTGGAATTTTGGTAGGCGGCCAGCAATCCCCATAGAGTCTGACCCACAAAGATGGGTACGATCGCAAAGGCTTTTGCCTGAAACTGCTCTAGCAACGCGACATGGCAGTCCATTAACCCCGCTTGATAGACATTGGCAACCGCAAAGGTTCCCTGCTGGGCATAGCGCCCCCCTTTAGTTTCCTGGAGGTAAGTATCTTGCCAAACCTTTTGAATCTCTGGCGCGACTAAAGGCGACCAACCGGGCATAACATACTCCGCCACAAAATCGCCGCTCCAGTCCGGGTTGAAGCGATAGACCGCAACGCGATCGGCGGTTAATAGCTGACAAATCTCCTGGGTGGAGATCTGAAAAATTGTTTCTAGCTCTAAGTTTTCGCGAATGCGCCCAATCACTCGCGCCAGCGCTTGCTGCCGTTCTAATTGTTGTTGAGTTTGCGTCAGAGCTTGAGTAATGGCGACAAACGGAGAATCGAGCGTCGCTGCCAGAATTTGCTTTAGGCGCTCAAAGGCAGCCTCATCCTTGCATAATTCTCGCAATTTGGCTAATTGGTTGAGGTCCATGAACCAGATTTTACTAAGATCTGTGACTAATCACAAACTATCGTCAATGAAAACAGAGACTCAGCAAAGTAGGATTTGAAAAACTTCATCTTTCTCCCTGGGATTCATGCAGGTTGATAGAACAAGCTTTATAAAACCTATCTGGTTGTGGCACAGTTAGGGAAGCGGCGATCGCCGCAAGACTTTAGGCGGCTCTAGCCCCACACCATTGATTTAATAGAGTGAGTAGGCTGGTGAAATCGATCGGTTTGGATAACACATCATTTGCCCCAACTTGCAAACTCTGCTCTCGACTAATTTGGGCATCGGCGGTAATCAACACGATCGCGAGATCGGCAAGTTTGGCCTCTTGACGAATTGCCTGTGTCACTTTGTAGCCATTCATTTCTGGCATCATGACATCAAGCAAGACCAAATCTGGCGGAGTGGTACGAATTTTATGGAGGGCTAACTTACCACTAATTGCCGTATCCACACAATAGCCTTCTGCTTCTAAAAAGAACTGCAACAACTCTAGATTGTCTTCGTTATCGTCCACCACTAAAATCTGAAACGGTTGAGAGAACATAGGTTAAAATATATTGCAGTTTGTTAATATTCGTCCATTCTAGAGTTTAAACTACCCGATCTCCCTACTACTTAAGATTGACTTTAGTCTATTAATTTCATACTCCCATCGAGAGATGAATCTATCTTTAGGTAGTATTGTGGCAGCGCGAATCCCCAGAAAGCCGAAATAGACTATTTTATAGGAAACGTTAAGGTTTAATCTCCTGCCTGGTCTGTCGCCCAGGTAGCCAAATTGCCCGATCGCCAAACCAGCTCGTACTGTAGTCACAGAAGCTTAAACGTTGCATGACAGCCTTAATCAATCTGTCTTTACTGGTTGTGGATGATGATTTCGATAGTCGGCTATTGCTGACCTATATTCTGGAGGAAGAAGGAGCTAACGTCACCACGGTTGCTTCGGCGGCTGAGGCACTTGAGGTATTAGCAGAACAACATCCAGATGTACTTCTGAGTGACATTGCCATGCCCGATACCGATGGCTACGTTCTGATTGATCAAATTAGAAGTCGCGGATTGGATCGCGGTGGGGCATTACCCGCGATCGCGGTTTCGGCATTGACGGGGGAGGACTGCTACCAACAAGCTATGTCAGCGGGCTATCAAATGTGGATTGCCAAACCCATTGATCAAGACGAATTAGTGAATGCGATTACGCATCTCGTGGCTCAACCTAACTCTGTCGTTTAAGGTTGGGAGAATTCTAGCCACGTTGAATCGCAAATTTAAGCGTTTCCAGATCAATGTACTGATCCGCTACATCAATCAAGTGATCGTTGGTCATCGATCGCAAGCTAACAATTTCGATCCGAGTTCCTTGATAGGCAATTTTGTTCACGGCATAGGTTAAATCACCATCGCCACTCAACAGGATCACCGTATCGCAATATTGAGCCAACATCATCATGTCGATCGCCATCTCGACTTCTAGATTGGCTTTTTTAGAACCATCGGGAAATTGCACTAACTCTTTGGCGACCACACGATAGCCATGACGACGCAGCCAATGTAAAAAACCTTGCTGTTTGTCGTTGCTGGGGTCTACGCCAGTATAGAAATATGCCCGTATCAAGCGACGATCGTCGGTCAGGCAATGAAGCAGCTTAATGTAATCAATTTCCAGATGCAGGTAAGAGGCGGCATAAAACAAATTTGATCCATCCACCAGAATCACTACACGTTGCTGCTTCTGTATGCTGGAGATGCTAGGGATATGGTCAGCCAGAATCGGACTGTCTAAGGCTAACTGATCACAATGGGATGCTGCCGGATAAGCTGAACCACCTGGCGAACCAGGCTCTGGTAACCCTTGCCAAGGGGCAGGCGTTGACAATGGTGAAACCACACGGTTCTTCTTAGGCTTCGGTAATAGCTGCATTTCTGCGACTCCTCAATGTGACTACTCCAGCCGCGTACCCATAGTTAATATTTCCTTTATATTTGCTTAACACCAGAATCATGCCCGACCGCACACAAAAGTAAACGAACTTTAGATTTTTGCAATCGTTCGGATTGACCTACTGCCCTGATTACGCGATCGGGTCAATGGGCTGAATCCCAAACTCTATCCAGGATTGCCAGCCGCAGGTTTTAAAGGCAGCTATGCCGTAAGCAACTCTCCAGGGCTAAGAAATTTATTACGAAATATGTCGATTCTTGACTTCTAATTTATTTTGTCATGAGATAACCCGTTGACGCTGGGCGATCGTTGCCCCGAAAGTGACCAATCTCAAGCTCAAATAATTTACTTTTGAATAAAATTATGATTGCTTTAGATTTTTGTGATCATGAATTACCAGGCTTTACAGGAGGTCGTTTAACTAAATTGTGAGTACCATTTGGTTCACTGATTGCCTACCCTTGGAGGCTCTAAACCCAGGTGCAAGTAAGCAATATAAAGTAAAGAAATGTATACATACTTAAAAACTGCTCAGCAATCTACTAAGCTTTTGATAGTCTTAAGGTTTTTTTAATTCTTTCCCCTTGCCGGGAAGCCCTTAAAGGATAGGAAATCCTACTCCGTGATGATAATCTGGCGACCTTCAGGGATCGCTCCTTTGTGTTGGTCTTTACGAGGTATCTATGTCTATTCTTCCAGGTACACTGGTGCGACTGCCCAATGGTCGAAGTGGAATTGTGATTCCTGCCCCGTTGTTCTCTCCAGGTCGTGTTCTTGTCAAGGTACAACATGGGAGAAAACGCTGGTTTAAGGTGGATGAGTGTACGCCGATCCCAGCCCCTTGCTAATCATCCTGGTTGATGCAGGAATCACCCCTGGCACGATCGCATCAGGGGTGATTTTAATCAGCTATACAGACTGTTATCCTTCAACGGCTTCTGGAGTGGCGGCTAACTCCGGTTGATTGTGGGTCGGTTGATGCAGAATTGCCCAGATTGCCTGCACCACAAATGCCATCATTGCCAGTGCGCCCAGAGTGAAAATGATATCTCCCGGAATGCGGAGCCAGACTGTCCATTCCATCCAGGGAGAGTGAATCACTGCCGCGCTACGGGCATACCAGGTTCCGTGATTCACTGATTGGATGAATTGGTAAAACCCATTGGGAATTAAGCCAAATAGCAGCATTACCACCAGACCGCCATTGATATGCCAGAAAGCAAACTTCAGGAGTTTCTCATTCCAGGCTCGTTCTGGTGTGATTTCTCGTAACGCAAATAGCATTAGTGCCAGAGCCAGCGAACCATACACGCCATATAAGGCGGAGTGAGCATGGATGGGAGTGGTATTTAAACCCTGCGAGTAGTAGAGCACGATCGGCGGGTTGATCAGAAAGCCAAATACCCCGGCTCCGATCAAGTTCCAAACACAGGTCGCAATGAAGAAGCGTAAGGGCATCCGATAGAAGCCTTGGGCATTTTGCGACAGCTTCAGAGATTTCACTACTTCAAAGCCAATCAAGGTCAAAGGCACAACTTCTAGCGCCGAGGCAACCGCTCCCATCGCGGTGATAAATACTGGAGTCCCAGCAAAGTAGAGGTGATGTAATGTGCCAATCACCCCGCTACCGAGATACAGAATCGTGGTCAGGTAGGTTGCCCGTAACGCCGATTGCTTGTTCAGGAACCCTAACTCACTACACAGGTACGCGATCGCGACGGTGGCAAACACCTCAAAGAATCCTTCCACCCAGAGGTGAACCACCCACCAGCGCCAGTATTCCGCTACACTCATCGGCGTGTGATTGGAATACATCAAACCTGCTGAGTAAAACAGGGGAATGGTAATCGCACTATAGAGGAAGAAGTGATTCAGCCCAGTTTTAGACCCTTCTTGCTTTAAGGCAGGTCGGAGGGCGCGATACATCAACCACAGCCAGAACGTCATGCCACCAATCAGCAGAATTTGCCAGACTCGACCGAGTTCGACATATTCGTATCCCTGGTGTCCCAACAGGAAACTCAGACCGTTGCCTAAAATGCCTTGAATCGCTGCCCAGGAACCAATCATGGAACCGACGACCACAATGGTTAAGGCGACCAGTAACACCCCATTGCCGATCGCCTGTCCTTTGGGCTCATGCTTGCCAAAGCGGGGCGCAAAATACAACCCAGCCGCTAACCAACAGGTCGCAATCCAAAACACGGCTAATTGCAAATGCCAGGTGCGAGAAGCGGCATAAGGCAGGAAGCGATCGAGGGGAACCCCGTAAAAGCCATCTCCCTCCACCGCGTAGTGCGCCGTTACCATCCCCATGCCAATTTGCACCAGAAACAGCGCCATTGCCACACCAAAAAATAGGGTCGTAACTTTTTGGCTGGCGGTCGGCATCCGCACACGGGGACGAGCTTGTACTGTTTGAACTTCTTCCGCATCCTCTTGAGTCAAGTAAATAAATAAGAATACGCCAATGCCACCCACCAGCAAGACAACCGATACGATCGACCAGATGATAAACTGCGGCGGTGCGGTATTGCCAATTAAGGGGTCATGCGGGAAGTTTGCCGTGTAGGAAAATGGCGCATTCAAGCGATTCGCGGAAGCTGCCCAGGCTGTCCAGGCAAAGAACGCCGTGACTTGACGAATTTGTTGATCATTCGTGAACCAACCACTGGGAATCGAATGTTCCCGCGAGCCCTGAGTCAGCAGTTGATGATAGGCAGCAAATACAGGTGGCAATGCCTGGGTTTGTGCCGTTGTTAAGGTCAGGACGTGAGTGTCTGAGTTGTAACGGTTGGTTTTAAACTGCTCACTGACCCTGGCTTGCAAACTGGCACGATCGCCCACAGGCAGGGCTTCCAGATCCGCCTGATCAAAATTGGGATTACCGTTATACAACACACCAGCCGTCGCTAATCCCCATTGATGGAGAAAATCGGCAGTCCAATCCGGAGCTAAATAACTGCCATGCCCCCAAATACTACCAATATGCTGCCCGCCGCGTGCCAGGTAGGTTTCCTGCCCAGCCTGAATATCGGCTTGAGTCAGAATGATTTCTTGTTGAGGTGAAACAACAGTCGTCGGTACAGGGGGAGCATTTTTCCAGATGGCTGCTCCAGCCCCTAACAAAATCGTAAACGTAATCACACAGATCAGCACCAACCAGGCAGGTAAACTTAAGCCTCGCCTGCGGGGTTGCGTCTGTATTGTAGGCACACTAATAGATGGACTGGTCATTGGGTCACTCTCAATAAAGCGTTAGCAACGATCGAGCCTGGTTTTTCAAGCTTTGTAGATAGAAAAGAACTGATGCTGATGATGTATGGCGGTATGACATCATTGCTCTCTGACATCACTCGTTTTGTTAGCTTAGACATAGAATATGAGGAAGCGATGAGGACAGGGATGACGTTCCAGTAAGTCTACTTTGGCAAATCGATCGCAGGGCTACTATGAGCTAGCTCATAAAGGCTAAAGGGTTGGCGTAGCGGACGATCGTGGCATTGGTATAAATAGCTTTACAACCCCATAAGATGAATCAGATACAATTCGATTTCTCTCTTTAGCCGATGAAAGCAACGGTTGAGCAGCTTGCCAGCATCTCGATTCTGACTCGGTTACAGCCTGAGCAATTACAGGAATTACAACGCCATTCAGTCATTCAGACGTATCAATCGGGAGAGATCGTCATGCATGAGGGCGATCGCTTACCTGCCCAGTTATATGCTCTGGTCAAAGGGGGTTTACGGGTCACAAAAACAGCCGCCAGTGGCAAAGAAACGATTTTACGCCTGTTGTCTGGAGGTGATATCTTTGCGGCTCCTGCGTTATTTGGGGATGGGATCGCACCCGCCACTGTGACCGCCGAGTCGGTAGCTGATGTATTAACGATCGATCGCGCTGCCCTCTTACAAATGATTCAAGCCCAACCGGGGATTGCCCTAGAAATGATGGCAGTGTTGAATCAGCGCATTCAGCGCTTGCATAATATGGTGCATGGGTTAGTTTCAGAACGGGCGATCGTCCGCTTAGCTCGCTTACTGGAATATGCGGCAACGGAACAGGGTACAGACGCATCTGCTCAGGGCGATTGCTTACGTCTGCGCTTATCCCACTATGAAATTGCTCGTAGTATCGGCATTACCTATGAAGAGTGTGTCCGCCTATTTAAGCAACTTCAGGCCGTTGTTTCCTATAGCCGGGGTGGCAAAATTACGGTCATGGATTGGGAGGCTCTGGACGCGATCGCGGAAGGCGATTTACCATTTGAGTCTCCCAACCCCAGTAAACAATCTAAAGGCAATTCAACTGCGATCGATGATAAGTAGCCGTAATAGTTGCACCAGATATGAAACAACTAATTTCACCTACTCTTCTTCTTCCTCTTCCTCTTCTTCGTAATCCTCTTCTTCAAAGAGTTCATCCACGAGTTCATCGTAGCGCTCATCAGAAATGCCCAGTCGTTGCTGGATCGCTGTTAAATAATCTTCTTCCTCTTCAGGAATTTCACCATCCGCAGAGACAACTAACATCGCAATGATTAAGCCAGCCTCCTGGTATTCCTCGTCGGTCAGGGCTGCCAGGGAACTATTAAACAGAGCGGCACCACCCTCCTCTCGGGCAATAGCTTTAATCTTTTCTAGGGACTCGTCGATTTCTTCTTCAGAATATTCCTCGAAATATTCGATCGCGTCCAGCAGTTCAACTAGCATTTCTGTTTCTACACTTTCGACCTGACTATCAACTGCCATTGATAACAGCCCAATCCCAATTAAGCCTTCATCTGGAGTCAGGCTTTGTTCAGATTTAGTATTACCGCTAGGAATTTTACGTTTCGGCATCGTGACCACCTGGAAAAAATAGACAACGAATAACCAACTGAATGCTCATATCAACCGCTATGAGTGTTAGCCAGGATACTTAAACTCTCACAGATGGGAGAGTACCCTAGCAAAGCACCCTAGCACCAAACTTATTAAATGAAAAGTAGTGACTGGTCTAGTTTTTATAAGTTTAGGAAACCGACTGCTCAATCTGGACGATCGCGGTAGCAGGTAGCTTCTGCCCGTTCATCACCTGCAAGATTCCTGGTAAGTATTTGTCGGTAATGGATAGATTGCTATACACGACTTGCTGAATCAAGGCAAAATCGAGATGGCTACCTTCAACGCCAATGCTAGTCTTATAGCGAATCTCCCCATCATTAAAATCCATCTCAAAATTGCCGAGAATCAAACCATAGTTTGCCCTGGTTAGAAACTCGGCAACCAAATGACGACTTTTCTTCGCTACTTTCATCGGCAAAACAGAATAAAACACCAACTGTTGCTCCGCCTCCCGCACCTGGGCATAACACTCCCATTTGTCGTGCTTTCCCTGAAAATCAAAGTAAATAACAGATTGTTCAGGAAGTGAGAAATAAGCCCAAGTCTGTTGTTGAAAAAAACATTTTAATATTTGAAAAAAAGATTGATTACTTGAATTGTTCGATGTAAGTGTAGCTGTTTGAACTGATTCTAAATTCGCGATCGTCTTCAAATTAGTAGATAAGTTTGCCTCTACCGACTGCTTTAAAGTATCGGTAACTGCATTTACAATATGTTGCTTATTCTCTTCATCTTGAGATGATAAAGATGGGGTAATTGCAAATAATTTTTCAAATAGTTGAATACTAATATCAATAGCGCTTTGGTTCGTCTCTTCATCACTCAAGTGCGATGATAGAGATTGAATAGTAATATCTTTAAAGAAGCTAGTGATAGCATCCAGCAGTAATTGATCAAGTTGGTGTTGGCTATTATCTTGAGCAATAGCATCCCAGTTAAAATAATCCCAAAATGTACGAAAACCGGTTTCTCCTTCATATTTTTGCTGCTTTACTGATAGAGCTAGCCAACTTTCTGCACATAGAAATAGACTAGATGAACTCTCCTGACCTAAGATTTGCAAGTTGGTAGTCCCTGTCTCCGCACTAACAAGTTTCTCTTCTAGATCGGGCAGCAAGTCAGGACGTAATATAGCGGTAACTTCTATATCTTGATAAGGCAAAAATTCTCCTGCAAGCATAGATCCGCGTAAGTTGGAATCATAGTGAAATAATGATTGTGATTCAATAGTTTGATAGGTCTTCCAATCAACTAAAAAATGAAGATTGCACCGACTCAGTTCATTATCTTGATGGACTAAATTGAGATCTATTATCTGAATAGGGATTTCTTTTTGTGCTGCTGTGTATACAATCGTCCGGTTTTTAGGATAGTTAGATTTCATCATTACTTTTCCCTATTTTCTAATTTTTTCGGCTTTTTCAGCTTAATTTTTTACATATCCATAAGGCTTTAAGCCCCCAGGTTTGGGGGCTAGGAATAGATTGAAAATCCTAAATGCTGCAAGATCAGTCTGCCTGTGATTTCAGCTTTTCTGCAACCTCTGCTTTAAAGTCATCCATTGTTCCATAAAGAGCAGGCTGGGCAACAATGTTATCAATCAAAGTTTGCATATCAATAATATTCTTGGGCTGTTTAATGTCTTTAGCTCCTTTCAACTTGCGTTTTGCTCTACCAGTAAATCCCATTGGATCAAGGTCAACAAGTAACTTCAAGGCAACTGCATTCCCATTTTTAGCGGCTGTAAAGATGGAGTTAGCACTCTTCGCTCGATTCTTTCCTCTCTTACCTGAAAGCCACTTAAAGAAGCCTTTTCCTTTCATTACCAAGCTCTTAATCCCATTGATTACCTCAAGCCCAGCTGTAATTATTCCTGTTACCATTGTGGCTGTCCCACCGGAGAGCAAAGTGATAATGTTACAGACAGAACTTGTAATTGTGGAAATGATCCCCCAAATAGAACTCCAAAATCTTCTTCTAACTTTCCCATAACCATGAATGGCTGCATCCCGTACATTATTCTCATCTTTAGACAAGTTAGCTTTACCAGCAAAGCTTTCCTTGGTTTCTTGCAGCGCTTTCATTTCCTTATAGGTGTTGTAAGCAGAGTATATTTTTAAGCCTAAACTAACTACCCCACTAATGATGCTTTGAGCGACTTTCGATAACAGACCATTGACGATCGCCTGAGCTTTTGCCTTCAGATCGGATACCGTCTTCAGAAAACCATCAAGAAATGTAATACCCGTCTTAGCAGCCTCTTCCTGAACTTCTTCTTTCTCAGCAATGGCTTTTCCTGTTTTAGCCATTTCAAAGATATTATCGATATTTCCCTTAACCTCGCCTGCTGTCTCCTTGACCTCGCTGATTCCCTCACGACCTTCATTAGCCGTTTCTAGCCAGTCTGTATCGTCGTCTTCCTGACCTTGTGCTGCCTTCTCCTCCTGAGCCATAACAGCATTAATTTCTAGGTAAGAATCTTCAGCCGCTTGTTCAATCTTAGGTTTCTTCTCTTGTTTCGCTGGTTTACTACTACTACCAAACTTTTTCAACCATTCTCCAGCTTTAATTTGTACTTCACTTAATAGCTTCTTCTGCTTACCATAGTCTTTATCCTTGAACGGGAGGGTATTGTATTCGTTGATTTTGTTATAAATGTCTTTGGTCTTTGAATACTTCTTATTGTGATCTTTTTCGCTTAGTTCAAATGTAGTTAGGTTTTGAGACTTGCGTTGAATCGTACTACCACCACTTTGCTGTACAACATGGGTAAGTTCGTGGGCAATGAGTTCTTTGCCAGCGCGGCTACCGGGATTGTAAGCATCTTTCTTGAAGAAGATATCGTTTTTGGTGGTAAAGGCTTGGGAATTGAGGGAACGGTTTAGCGTGTCAGAATTGGCATCTGTGTGAACTCTGACAGCTCCAAAATCTGCTCCGAATTGCTGCTCCATCGGTTCACGGATATCTCCCGATAGAGCCTCGCCACCGCCTCGGTGACTCTCGATCGATTGTTCTATTCCAGCACTGGCTTTAGCAGGTCGGCTAACAGCCTGAGTTTGAACTAAGGGCTGAATCTTCAGGCTACCCGCCGTAGCCGCTTTCTGTTGCAGGCTAGATGGTTTAGATGACTGTTGTTCGATGCGATCGACAACCTGAAACGCGGTGCGATCTGCCTCCTGCTCGTACATGTCACCGGGTTCGCCAACCTCTAGACTCGTCTGCACCGTTAGAGGTGAGTTGGGTTTCCCTGGCTGCCGCCGCCGTTTACGTTGGGCTATGGGTGTATCTACGGTTGAACTGGAAAAGACCGCAATGTTACTTAGGTTGTGACCGGTAGACTGAGCTAAAGCGGGTTGTGGAGTGGTCGATGGGGAAGTGGGCTGAGTTGCTTTAGCTTGAACAAAGGGGCGACTCGCTAACAGACTACTTACCGGTTCAGCCGCAGAGTTAACTGAAGGAATCTGCTGCTTTTCAGTCCGGGTACGAAGTTTGCTTGCCATAGGTTAGGAGGGGTGGGTGAGCAGGGAGTTGAAGAGATCTATTGTTATGAGGTAATCATCAAGTTGGTCAAGCTTGATGGCAGACGCTTTTCAATACTCGCTTTAGTAACAATCATCGCTTCTATTGCTATAAGAGAAACTAGAAGCAAAAGCGATATCAAAACTGGTTTAGTCTACCAAGATAGCTGCACAGGCAACCCAAAAATTATTAATGATGCCAATATATTACCAGAGAAAATAACGATCTTTCACTCGACTAAAGTCTACGTCATTCCCATTCGCTTAACTTCAGGGTTTTTACCTATGTTTCCTGCGACCAGGAATTAAACCGTAGAATTACGGTTGAAATATAAAGCTCGTTCCAGATAGATAGCTTTTTGTCATCCCCTGAAGCAGGCTTGGTTCTGTTCGACTAACCGCAGAGGGTTTGAAGCGCACACGCTTGGCTGATGCCCTAGAGATGACTTATATAAGTATGTGATTAGTCATTACGACGTTGTATTTAGTCACGCTTACTTATATGGCTAGTTTAGTCATGTTCGATTGCAGAGAGATAGGAAAAAATATTGGAATTTAGTTAAAACTCTTGCGTCACTACCAAAATGTGATGAATTTTTGTAAAAATAATCTGTTATAAGCTGGATCACCCAGCGATCGCCAGGTGGCTCTGTCTGACTAAACATAAGGTCAGCGCTATGGCTTTGACGTGAATGCAGAAAAAATTCTACTAGAGGCTAGATTGAAGAGTTGAGGAGGATTGCTACAATGCCCTCAGTTTAGCAACCTGTCTGAGAAAGGAGTACCAAATGGATCGAATTCAAGCTCAAGCTACTAAGGTATTACAGTTAATCACATCGGCTGATACATTCGCAACCTATCAAGGGGCTGTGGCGATTACCTGGAAAATCCTTGTAGAGGCGGCTTTGCTCGTTTGGTTAACAGTTTGCTTGGTGTTAGTGGTGTTTGAATGGGGTTGGCAACTATCTGTCGGAGCGGGTCGTAATGCCCGATCGTGGTGGGACAGCACCTTATCGACTACGGAGGGATCGGGCGATCGGGTTGCCTCTGAAGCTGGAAAAGCTTTATTAACTGCCGGGAAAAACAGTTTAGATTTTACCATTACGCAGGCTAAGAGTCAGTTGGGATTACCGACGGAACCTCAGTCTACAGATTCCGAAACCCGGCAAAAATAGTGTTGGTAGATCAGCGTTCATCAAGCATGACACTCAGTATCTCTCGAATGCCTGCAATCCCTCATTGTGCTTCGGTAATGATCAGGCGCAATGAGGGATTGTTCACTGCCATCGTTAGTGAATTTTTGCAACTAGAATTAGTGCAATCAAAAGGCAGCTTGTAGACTGAGGTGGACAAAATGGTTTTGTTCATTTTGGAGTTGCTGTCCGCCCTAGTCAATCCCTTCGGTTGGTGATCATTAGTTTACAACTAGGAGCCTTTCAATGAATCGAATTCAGTCTCAAGCCGATAAGCTTTGGCAACTGCTAACCTCTACAGAAACAGCAGCAGCGTATGGTCGAGTAGTTGCCATTACGTTGAATATTATCAAAGAAGCGGCTCTGTTAGTTTGGCTAACGGTTTGTTTGGTATTAGTCGTATTTGAGTGGGGTTGGCATAGCTCGATCGCGGCGGGTCGGGGGCTAAGAGGCTGGTGGGATCACACAGTTAATAATATGCAGGGTTCCAGTGATCAGATTGCCTCGGAAGCGGGTAAGGCACTGTTAACTGCTGGCAAGAATAGTTTAGATTTTACCTTGACCCAAGCCAAGAGTCAGCTTGGTATAGCCGCCGAAATGGCAGAAGACAAGTAAGCCGAAGTTGCAGGGATTGACACCAGATCAGGTGAGTTCAGCGATCGCTGTAGCCCACCTGATTTTGATGTTTTCAGTGAAGCTTATTGCAGAACTAGACCCAACCCCGAACTTCGGTATCAGTCAATGGACGCTCGATCTTCATGTACTCAGCTTTTGCGGCTAACAACACATGTTTCATTTGAATTGCTTCGTCCATATCGGCGGCAATGAACGCGGCATTCAGAGCAATGTTGCGAATATTTCCCCCCGCGACATTCAGTTGTCCTAACTTGCGATAGTCCAGATCTTGAGTTGGGGTGGCTTTGGGAAAGATGCGTCGCCAAATTTCGGCACGTTGCTCGGCATCGGGGAAGGGGAATTGAATCACAAAGCGCAGACGGCGGAGAAAGGCTTGATCTAAGGCACTCTTGAGGTTAGTGGTCAGCAGCGACAATCCTCGGAAGGCTTCCATCCGTTGCAACAGGTAACTCACTTCAATATTGGCATGACGATCGTGGGAATCCTTGACCTCACTGCGTTTCCCGAATAGTGCGTCAGCTTCATCGAATAGGAGAATTACCCCACCCATTTCTGCCGCATCAAAAATGCGAGATAGATTTTTCTCGGTTTCACCAATGTATTTACTCACCACCTGACTGAGATCAATGCGGTACAAATCCAGCCGCAATTCCAGTGCCATGATTTCAGCCGCCATTGTTTTACCCGTACCACTGGAACCCGCAAATAAGCCACTAATTCCCAAGCCACGGGCACTCTTACCGGCAAAGCCCCATTTCTCGTAAACCTTAGCGCGTTGCTTCACCTGCGCTGTAATTTCTTGCAAAATCTGCATCTGGGTATCTGGCAAGACCAGATCACTCCACCCGGCTGTGGCTTCAATCCGTTGCGCCAGGTCTTCTAACCGAGGTCGCGCTTGGGCACGGCAGGTATCCCACAACAGGGTTTGGAAGGTCGTGTCTGGATCATCCCCATTGTCCTGCTGCCATTCCTTGTGGGCTTGGGCACAGGCGGCATGAATCACCGGAGCGCTCAGGCTAAATTGCGTTACTAAGGCATCCACCTGTCCATTCAGCGAGACAGAGGTGGCGCTGAGGGCAGCTTCCCAAATGGCATGTTGTTCCTGGGTACTGGGACGATGCACATCAAACACTAACATGGGGCGTAACCGCGATCGCCGCCGCATACTCGTAGTCAGGATCAGCGGACTTTGCAGTGTTTCACTCAGATGGACGATCGCCGCTTCCCGGACGGTATCCGCCCCGTCTAACTCATCGCAATCCAGTAATAGGGCACTTTGACCAAGAATCACCTCCCGTTCCCAGAGTTGTTTAAACTGGTTCAATTCATTCGGACTGGTTGGCAAGGAGTACGCTGCGATCGCATAGAGATTTAAACCCAAGAAGTGACTGGCAACCGCCGCGATCGCCCGTTTGCTGGCAACTTCATAGCCGCACAACTGCAAAACTGGTAGGGCAGAAAATTCCTTCGCTTCTGACCATGCTGCCACCAACCGCTCTGCCAGTTCCCAATGCGATAGCACCAGGTTCTCTTCCGATTGAACCGGCTCCATGATCGCCATCAAGCGCTCGTCTAAATGGGATACGCCGACCAGATAATGGAGTACCCGTTCATCAATCCGCAACGGACTGGTTGTGAGACTACTGCCTGCCCCTAATTCAATTAAGCGCCAACGTCGTAATGCGGCTGTAGGAGTTAAGGCACTCCAATGGGCATTGGGTAAAATGGCTAATGCCAGACTGAAGGTGGGATAGTTCCGTTGCGGATCGTCCTGAGCCGCCGCACAGAGGGGGGCAAAGCTGGAATCTAATTCAATGCCAGCACAGAGCAGGAGTAAATCCCGCTCAAACGGACTGAGATTAAACGTGGTACAAATCTGTTCCAGGACAGGGGGCGGTTGGTCTGCCGTAGCCATGCGGGTGCGGAGCGATACCAGTATGGTGTCACGGTTAACGGTCTTCTGACGATGCGTTTCTGTCTCGGACAGCAGGGTTTGATCCGTATGGTCAAGCAGGATCTCCCGCACGTTAGCCAGGGATGCCATCAAGTAAGCGTGGTTATCCGCTTGCCAGGTTTCAGTTGCAGTTATATCGGTAGTGAGCATTCCCGGCATCTCCCTTCTTTCTAAATCATATAGCCGATGCTGCGATCGCCCAGGGGGTTACCCGATCGCAAGGCGAGGTCCGTTATACCAGTTAAAGGTAGGACTGTTGGGTGTGGTATCGATCGTCAGCAAACTTTCTGCTCCATCAATTTGTACCCGAACTAAATAATCTCCCGCCGTAATATCATCAATCGTCATCACAACTTCAGCACTATCTGCCGATCGCATACCGGCTTTGAACAAGAAGTTTTTAGGACTATCCACCGACCATTCATTTAGAATCAACACCACCAGTTGATTCATGCCTACCGTTAAATTGAACTGCACCGTCACCTCAGCCGAGTAGGAACCATGTCCGTGGGATTGTAGATTGGCAACACTCACATTCAGAATCGTCGGACGCAGAACAAACGCGGCTAGATTGGATTCTACGCCCCGGTACGGACTGGCGGGATTATGGGGACGGAGGGGATGCACCACCTGTAAACTTTGCACTCCTGCCTGAAGGACGTGGGCAGGAACGGCAGTTAACGGAAAGATAATTCGGTTATCTGTAACATCCGCCGCCGCCACCTCGACCCCAGCAATCCGAATGATGGTGTTCGGGTGATGTAGACGTTGTCCAGTAATGATTAAGGTACTGTCTGCCAGGATGGGTTGATGAATACCACCCCGAGCCGTCACTTGCTCAATAATCAATTGGCGGAATGGCGCCACAACCGGACGCCGATCGCGGACTGGCAGGGCACGTTGACCGGGTTCTTCACTATCAATCAGCAGTACGGTCGCTTTGTAGGTACAGGATAGGGCATAGGGGGTCTGGAAGAACACCGACCAAATTTTCGACAAGTTCTCGACCGAAATTTCCGTGGGAATCAGGCGAACGGGTTCAATTTGGGTGACTAAATCGGAGTCTGCCAGAAAGGCTAAGGTAGGGTCTGCCAGCGTTTCCCGAATCATGTCGGTGGTCAGGGTTAACCCTTCCTGAAGGGTTCGCAAAGCACTGCCGTATAGTCGCTGGGGTTCCAATTCCGCTTCGCTGCCGTAGAAACTGACCAGATATTGCAGATCAATCGCTACCTGCGATCGTTTGACTAGATCGGCTTTCGGGCGACGAGTCATCGGGTCGGGGGTGCGATAGGCGGGATTAGGCGTAATCAGATACAGATAGATATTGACTCCCGTTTCAGTGTTTCCACCCTCTAAAGTATTGGGGCGAACGGTAGTGACCCTTGCTCCATACACATCTTCTTGAATTGCCGCTTGGAGGATGCGCTGAAAGGTGGCTGTAACTACAGCAATAGCCAGATGATTGCTCATTCGAGAGAAGGGGAAAGTGAAAGAATAGTTAAGAATGCTGTTTCAAGCCTAGAAGCGTCATGAATTCTCTTGGAAGCGTTTAGCCTGAAACGGGACTGAATTAGCAACTGACTAAACCGAGTTTCAAGGCTTTGATAATGGCTTGAGTGCGGCTAGTCACGCCTAGTTTCGTAAAGATGGCGGTTAAGTGCGCTTTGACGGTTGCTACGGTGACAAATAGATGATTGGCAATCTCTTCGTTAGAAACTCCTTGCACTAACCAATCCAACACCTCTTGTTCGCGATCGGTGAGATGCAGCTTATGTTTGGCTTCCAGCGATCGTCCCGAGTAGAAATGGAACAGATGAAAGAATCCGGTTGCCACCTCTGGAGACAGATAGACCTGTCCATTCATGACGGTATTAATGGCATTGCACAGTTGAGTTGCCAATTGGTCTTTGAACACATACCCATTCGCCCCCGCCTGCATGGCGCGAAATACCCATTCATCTTCGCGATGTCCTGATAGCACCAGAACTTTGCCTTTATACGAGATCTGACTGAGTCCCATTAACACGGCAATGCCATCCTGCGCCGCCAGTTCCATATCTAGCAAAATTAGCGTTGGATGCTGTTCTTCAGCCAGTTTCAGGGCTTGTTCGGCTGAGGCCGCTTCTCCTACGACATTAAACTTAAAGACATCATTGGTATTGTAAAAGTTGAGTAATGTTTGTAATCCTTGACGAAATCGTGGTTCATCATCGACCAGCAGAACAGACACCATTTGCTGACTCGAAATACACACTGATGACATGCAACGATTGCTCCTAATGCAGATGGAATGGGGAATGGAGATGAAAGCTGATGACAACGATCGTCAGCTTGGGTCGGGATAACTATGGCGGGGTAGGGAAAAGGAAAACTTAGCTCCTTTAGTGGGTAGGTTATTCACCCAAAGTCGGCCCTGATGGTCAAGAATAATTTTGCGAACGATCGCTAAGCCCAGCCCAGTCCCGCCAGGACGACGGGTATAAAACGGGGTAAAGGCTTGCTTCAGATCCGCTTCCGATAGACCCGGACCTTCATCCCAGACTTCAACCACTACTTCGTGACGAAAGACCTGCCAGTGGCAACCGATCGTACTGTGGTTCGGGCTGAAATGGATGGCATTACTTAATAAATTGTCAAAGGCTTGTTTGAGTTGCCATGCATCTACCTGCAACATAGCCGCCGTTTGAGGATGGTGTACCTGGATTTGTTTCTCGGTGATCCAGGGTTGTAATCCTTTTAAGCTGGTGGCAAGAATTGACCGTAGATCACACCAATCCACCCGTAAAGCCGCTTGCTGGTTACAGGAGGTGAGATGTTTGAGATGTTGACTCAATTCTTTTGTGGCTTCGTAGATTAAGCTAATTTGCGATCGTGTCTCTTCATCCATTAACGTTGTTTGCTTGGTTAACAGTTCAGCATAAAGCTCAATCAATGCTAATGGCTTGCGCAGTTGGTGATCGGTGCGTTGAATCGTTTGCTCCAACTCTTCTAGTCGCGATCGCTGAGCATGACATTCTTGAAATAACATTAAATATTGATGTAAATGGCGAGCCTGCACTTCTACGAGCTGTTGTTGGGCAATAGATAGAGGCACACAGGGACACACCAGCAAATACTCTAACTCGGACAAGGGAGTTGCAGGTTGGTTAAACAGATAAATATAGGCGGATACTTCTCGACTAAGGGGGAGTTGGCTCAGTTGCATGGATGGAATATGCTCTGTCAACCAATCCTCTGATGCCAGTTTGGTTAAAACGGCGGTCGCGATAAAGGATGGAGAGTGCCAGTATAGCTGCTGCTGTTGTTCGCAGTTCGGAAAACGATACACAAGCTGAATGTAAACAGCGGGTAACGCTTCGGCGATTTGCTTGAGTTGTAACCGACAGAACTGTTCAGGGTTTGACCATTTAAGGGCTTTTGTCGCCCGAATTCCGACTGGAGGAGAATCGTTCCAAGTTGATAAATCTGGTACACCAACTTTCATAGCCTTCCCTAGCGCAATGGGGCAAGTTTGATGGACGGACGGGTGCAGTTAGGGAAATTACGGATTGTAAACGGGTTAGATTGTCTACAAACCCATGATCTGCCTTTAGACAGTTCTCGTTATCCGTATAATTCCCTAAAATCTATGGTGTTGATATTTCTTGACATTTTTTGATACTTATCAACATTACTTCCATGCCTCTTGACGTGAGCAAAGCAACCTAAGTTAGGTGTACTAGAGATCATTGCCAGCCCACTACTTTCATACGGAAGTTTCCGCATTTAGCAGAGTATTTTTTACATTTATTGATGCCTTTTAACATAATTCAACCGGGATTAGAGAAACAAAAATTAGACCTATTACCACTGAAGTAGAAAATTGAGAGTGATGACGACTCCTGTTTAATAAATTTGCCTAAACAACCGGCTGTTTTCGATCGAGTCGCATTGAGCTATATTGTCTGCCGAAATTCTAAGGAACTCATAAAGTGGCGATTAATATTTCCAGTTAGTAGTGATGTTCTGAGGGACGGATAGAACAAACCACAGCTTTAAAGACCTCCCCTCAGGCAACTCCTGTTAACAAGTTAAAGAGATGATTTTTCTCTAGAAAGGAATTTTTGATCTGCGATATTTTTTCTTGTAAAAATGATTTGATGCAGCACTGTAAATTTGAGTGATGAACTGCGGAATCGCCCCTTTCAGCTCAATAACTTTGGTGGATTTTTCAATGGCAAATGCTGAGATAGTTACGATCGTTGACCAGCATTGTGCAGAATTGCCGCTGCCAAACCATCTCAAAAAAATCTCAAGTCTCGACTAACGTCTAATAACGAATTAACAGAGGTCAGGACTAAGCTTTACCTCGTGATGCCTATGGACGCAGTTCCATGATTCCTGCTATAGCCCAAACCCTAGCTAGAATCCTTGCTGATGGAACCTCTCTCAGTGGTACAGAGGAGATTGACTTCAACCCGCCTAGCCGAACGTTGATTGGCAAGACAGGGTTGACTGTTTACTGCTACAACATTCGAGAGAATTCTCAAACGTTGCTGGAATCCTGCCGGGGCGGGGCTTGTAATGAACCATTATCTGTTCACCCAGAATTGGATGTTCTGCGCTGGTTTGATGTGTCGTTTGTAGTGAGTGCCTGGGATTCGACCGCACTGGGTGAGCAACAACTCCTGTCAGAGGCGTTGAGTTCCCTGCTGCATCATCGCTATTTACAACGGGATATCTTACCACCGGAATTGCAGCCTTATGAAAGGCTACCCTTCGTCATCTCTCCTATACCAGCGATCGACCCGGTCATGTTGTGGAGTTCTCTGGGTCTGCCGCTGCGTCCGGCTCTGTATGTCACGGTCACTATTCCGATCGTGCCGCACGCGAAACCACCTCCTTTGGAGTGTGTGATTAGCACCAGTTTGTAGCGGTGCAGCAGAGCCTAGCAGGATTCGCTGTTTTGGTTTGCGCCTGTCTGTTACAGCTTGATTTTTTCACAAACCCCTTACCTTGTTCAGGAAGACTGTCATGGCAAGACTAGACTACTTTGCTCCAGGTGTTTATATCGAAGAAGTCGATCGCGGTAGCCGCCCCATTGAGGGGGTTTCGACTGCGATCGCAGGTTTTATGGGCTTTACCGAAGATGTGCGCGGTGGCGCAGAGTTGTTCAAGCCGATGCTGGTGACAAGCTGGGATCAATACTTGAGCTATTTTGGTCGTCCGATGTCCGACGGCTATACGGATTTTGATGCCTACCTACCCTTTGCGGTCAACGGCTGGTTCCTGAATGGCGGTGGACGGTGCTGGGTCATGAGTATCGGGACTCAACTACCGGGAGCCACCTCGGCTGAACCCGTCGCGGCTGGCACCCAGATTAGCAGTCGGGGAGGCAAGCGTCCGGCATTGAACTTCTCACTCCGGTTACGCGAAGCCGATGCCAGCCCCCGTAGCCGCAGTAATGCCTTAGCCACTCAAGCCACGAGTGCTGCCCTGACGGTTGCCAATGGTTCGGTGACGATTCAGATTAGCGACAGCAGCCCCAAACCAGCTCCCAGTGGGCAGGAAGAGGGCACTGAACCGATGGATACGGGTGAATACTTTACCGTCAGTGTGCGGCAGAATAACCAGGAGCTAGAGCGGTTTGAGCACCTGACGATGAATCCACAAGCCGATGCGCAGGTGGCTGATTATGTCGTCACGGCATTGCAAGACTCTCAATACTTGGATGTCACCCATATTGATCCAACTGTAGGTCGTCCCTTGAGTCGGCGACCGTCGAATGGCTTATATGAAGTCAGCCCACCGCCGATGGCTCCCAATCCCCAACGCTTCCCCCGAGAAGTGCATGGTAATCGCGACGATCGCACCGGGATTCGTGGTTTGTTTGAGGTGGATGAAGTGACGATCGTTGCTTGTCCAGACCTGATGCGGGCGTATGAAGCGAACTTGATGAATTTGGATCAAGTTCACGGCATTATGGAACTCATGGTCAGTCTCTGTGAAGGGGCAGCCGATGGCGATGTGCCCAATCCACCGAATCGGATGGTAATTTTAGATACGCCGCCCGATCTCGTGAAACCGCAGGAGATCAGTCGCTGGTTAACCGAAGACTTCAATCGTCGTTCCCAGTTCGCGGCTCTCTACTATCCCTGGATCACAGTTCCGAATCCTCGTAGTGGCGGGAGACCGATCGCGGTTCCCCCCTGTGGTCACATGGCAGGTATCTGGTGTCGCACTGACGAAACCCGTGGGGTTTACAAAGCTCCTGCGAATGAAACACCCAGAGGTGTCATTGGCTTATCCTATGACTGCAACTTCCGGGAACAAGAACTCCTGAACCCCATTGGCATTAACTGTATCCGACCCTTCCCGAATCGTGGTATTCGAGTTTGGGGTGCCCGCACACTGGTTGAGCCAGATATCACTGAATGGCGCTACATCAGTGTCCGGCGTTTGGTCAGCTACATTGAGAAGTCAATTGAATTGGGTACTCAATGGGTGGTGTTTGAACCGAACGATCGCGATTTGTGGGAACGGGTGAAGCGCACTATCAACAACTTCTTAACCCGGTTATGGCGGGAAGGGGCGTTGTATGGAGCCTCACCGTCGGAAGCCTTCTATGTCAAGTGTGATGAAGAATTAAACACGCCTGACACCATGATTTTGGGACGCTTGTATGTTGAAGTTGGGGTATGCCCAGTCCGTCCAGCCGAGTTTGTTATCTTCCGCGTCAGCCAGTGGACAGGAAGTGATGAAGAAGGACTCGAATAAGTAGCGATTAGTTGTTAGTTGTTAGTTGTCAGCGATCGAATTTGTCTGGTCTGCTGGCAACTAACAACCACTGGCTAAACCACCTCTTACACCCTAACAACTAATTACTAGGAGGAATTGTCCTATGCCAATGCCGGGTTTTACTACAAACACCAGTCGATACTATGTTGAGTTCGACGGGTTAACCCAAATGCAGATCAAAAGCATGACCGAGATTACCTACGAAGCAAAAGTCGCAGGTAACAAAAAAGCGATCGCGGCTACCTATAGACCAGGTGGCGGCGTGATCACGGAACGGCAAACGACCTCAGGCGGGTATGAAACGAACCCTACAATGACCATTGAAGTTTATATGAGTGGTCATCAGCAAAGTGCCAGCTATCGGCTATATCGCTGGTTCCAGTCTTGCTTACCGACCAGTGATGGCGGTCGTGGGGATTGGGCGAATAACCGGAAAACCGCTTCTGTGGTTCTGTATGACGCAGATGGTAAAACAGAAGTCTTGCGTTGGAACCTGGATCGCGCCTGGATCAAGAAATATTCGATCTCAGCGGCGGATGTCACAGGTGGTGAACTCGCGGTAGAAACCTATGAATTCGTGGCTGAACACATTGATAAGGAAAGCCAAGTACAGCCATCTGATGATGGTCGGATCGCTAGTTCTGAACCGGTGACTAGCCGCAACGCGTTCTAACAAGATGAGCAATTGGCGATCGTAAGTCCAGTTATCCTGCATCGCCAATGACTCATTTCTGGCAACCAACGAAGTAATATTTATCCATCGGGAGGAAGTACAGCATGGTCGCGTCACCGTTTTCGCTTAACTTTCAGAGTCGGCGATCGGCGATCGAGTATTTAACATTCAGCCGCTTCTACTTTGAAGTTGACGGCAAAACTCGATTGTTGATTTCCAAAGCTAGTGGAGTAGCCATTACGATTGAAGTCACCGATCAAACGAAACCGATCGGCTCAACTAAAGGAGCCGGAGCCGGAGCCAGAACTCAAACCCAGGCAACACCCACTGGAGTGAGTACCCAAAATATCACCCTAGAGTTTGTCTCAACGGGAGACAACAATACCTTACTGGATTGGTATCTCCGGTGTCATCCCAAACCCCGTGATGGTGGACCTAGAAAGCAAATGGAACAACGGTTAGCTTGTTCTTTAGTGTTCTATAACCAGGATGGGACGGAAGGGGCACGCTGGAATATTGTGGATGCGATTCCCGCCAAATATAAAACCACGAAAGTGTCTGCTGATTCCAACGATCTATTTAAGGAAACGGTGGAAATTGCCCACGCTGGTTTGGTTCGCGTCAATATTAACTAGAACGGCGGCTATAAGGGGATGTTTGAGCCTATTCAGACATCCTCTCTCCATCAACCGATTTAATTTAACTAAATCCCGATCGCTCTTTGCTCTATTAGCTCCATTGCCATGTTCTCTCCCCGGTTTCAAACTCGCAATAGTCGTAGTTCATCTACAGGTCAGAACTTTAGGCTGCCGGAAGTGCTAACCACCTCCCGGTTTTATGTGGAGTTGCAGTTTAAAGGGAGTAGTCAGGCAGATGCGTATTTCATGGAATGTAAGGGGCTGAAATATAGCCATGATCCGATCGAAGCCTGTGAAGTCACGCCGCAACAATGGGGAAAAGCTAAAAAAGGTTACATTGTTCGCACAAAAATTCCTGGGATTTATAAAGTTGGTAATATTAGTCTCAAGCGGGGCATGATGACGAATTCCACTAAATTATGGGAGTGGATTCAGTCGGTTCAGGAGGGCAAATGGGGCACAGAACGCCGAGATGGGTCGTTGGTGGTCTATGAGCAAGGGGGCAATGAGGGAGCGCGGTTCCAATTCCTGAGAGCCTGGCCTGTTAGTTATAGTTTTGGGGGCGGTACGGTTTCCTCCGGAGATTTAGCGATTGAGGAACTAGAGTTAGCGATCGAAGATTTCAAACGAATTAAATAATTGAGTGAATCTATGTTACAAACTGAATTTGAATTTGAATTACCTAAGGGCTATCTGGATGAGATGGGGAATGTGCATCGACGGGGGGTGATGCGCTTATCAACGGCGATGGATGAAATTGTGCCGATGCGGGACCCCCGAGTCAAGGCGAACCCAGCCTATGCTACGGTGATTATTCTGGCGCGGGTAATTACACGCTTAGGGGCACTAGAGGAGATCACTCCTGCGATCGTGGAAGGTTTCTTTGCCTGCGACCTGAATTATTTGCAGCATTTCTATCGGGAAATTAACGAGCTAGAATTCGACGAGTCAGAAATGCAACCTGCCTGAGTCGGTCAACTTGCTGTAGTCATTAGGCGGCAACAACCCCGTTAAGTGCCTGCCAGCCATCAGTGCCCTGCCTGCTCAGGGTAGAGATGTCATATCGTTTTTTCCAATTTACCCGACATTACATGCTGCGGTACGCGAAGGGAGCAAGCGACTATCGCACCAACCTCATTCAATTTCATCCAGATTTCATGTTTCTGTGAAATGCTAGGTATGACGACTGCTTGAATGGGTTGGTAATTGTTTTGAAGGCTAAATTTTTCTTAGGGTTGGTCGTAGTGACGATCGCAACTGCGGGTAGTACCCTGACTGCCTGCTCAAATTCCCAGACTCAGGTTGAGTCACCGAGTCCGGCTGCTACCAATGCCGGATCGAATTCAGCGCCGGATCATTCCACTATGGATCACAGTCAGATGAATCATGGTGATATGATGAATCACCTGATGGACATGGATCTGGGACCGGCGGATGCTGAGTATGATTTGCGGTTTATTGATGCCATGATTCCGCACCATCGAGGGGCGATCGAGATGGCCAATGAAGCGTTGCAAAAATCCCAGCGTTCAGATATCAAAGTTTTGGCACAGACCATCATCAAAGCTCAAAACCGGGAAGAGAATGAGCTAATGCGAAAATGGCGCAAAGCCTGGTATCCCGAAGCGGGTGAAACCCCAATGGCATACGACAGTCAGCAAGGAAAGATGCTGCCGATGTCGGAAGCGCAGAAGAATAGCATGATGATGAAAATGGATCTGGGTGCTGCGGATGGGGAGTTTGATCTACGGTTTATGAATGCGATGATTCCCCACCATGAAGGGGCGATTGCGATGGCAAAAGATGCGCTCACTAAAGCCCAGCATCCGGAGTTAAAGCAACTGGCAAATGACATTATTGCTTCGCAGCAGGCAGAAATTGACCAGATGAAACAGTGGAGAAAAACCTGGTACGGCAAGTAGAGCTAATCCCGGTTGAGCAGGCGCGATCTGAATACGCTTCTATCTCCATCCTCAGTGCCAGGAACTTCTTGATGATGTGTTCTACCCGTCGATTTGATTCCCCGATCGCCACTCGTTCCCTCTGTGGAACGCTCCTCAGTCTGCTGCTGCTGCTGCCTGCTGCCAGAGGGCTGGCTCATCCAGGGCATGGGGATGAGTTTCACGGGGATAGCCAGTCGGGGCAAGTGGTCGGAGCCATTCAAGTTGATGCCGAGACTGCACAACGCCTGGGACTCAAGGTGGCATCGGTATCTCGCCAACGGTTGGCTGTGGGGATTAAAGCGACGGGGCAACTGGAGCCATTACCGAACCAGCAGGTTGAAGTGACGACCCCGGTTGGTGGGACGGTGATGCAACTATTGGTGCGTCCGGGGGAAGTGGTGGCGGCAGGACAGCCGGTAGCGATTATGACCAGTCCGGAGTTAGCAGAGTTGCGGACAACGGCGCTCGATCGCAGAGCAGAGGCGATCGCGGCGGTTCAACAGGCAGAGGCGGATTTGCGGCTGGCACAGGAGAATTATCGCCAACAACAAACCATTGCTGCTACGGAGGTACAGCAGGCTCGAACGGATGTGAGTTTTGCTCAGGAACGCTACGACAAGGATCGGGAATTGTTAACCAGTGGAGCTATTCCCCGCCGCACGTTTCTAGAGTCTGAAACGATGTTAGCCGCAGCCAGATCGGCCCTGACCAAGGCAGAAAGTCGGCTCCAGGTGTCCGAGGCGGTTGCCCAGCTTAAACGCGCCCAGTCGAATCTGGAGGTTGCCCAGTCCCGTGTTTCCCTGAGTGGCGAAACCTATCAAACCCGATTGCGTCAATTGGGAGCCAATCCAAATCCGGATGGCACAATGACGATCGTGGCTCCGATTGCTGGAACCGTTGCCGATCGGGAAACCACTCCGGGCGAATCGGGACAGGATGCGGGTAAAAAGATCATGACGATCGTCAATAGTAGCCGTGTGCAGGTTTCTGCCAGTATTCATGAAAAAGATCTGAGTCAGATTCAACCGGGGCAACAGGTCAGAGTCAATGTGAATGGACTCCCCGATCGCACGTTTGCCGGACGGATCAGTGTGATTGGGGCAGTGGTTGAGGGAGAGAGCCGGATTGTGCCCGTCAAGGCGGAACTGGACAATCCCAATGGCAGTTTGAAACCGGGGATGTTTGCCGAACTGGATGTGTTAACTGATCGAACTCCCAATGCCGTTCTGGTAATCCCCAAATCTGCCCTGGTCGAAACCAACGATAGGAACACGATCGTGTTTGTGCAGAATGGTACTGCTTTTCAACCTGCTGAAGTCACTTTAGGTCGGGAATCTGGTGATCTGGTTGAAGTTACCAGTGGTTTATTTGATGGCGATCGCATTGTCATCCAGCGTGCCAGACAGCTTTATGCCCAATCGCTAAGAGGCGGCGGCACCCCTTCAGAAGATCCCACTCCTCAGTCCTCAGTCCCCAGTCCTCAGTCCTCCTCCTTACCCTGGTGGGTGTTGGTTCCAGTCGGCGGCGCGATCGCCACGGGCACCTTCTTTGCTGGGATGTATTGGGCGAAGAGGCGCGATCGTCACAATTCGGTAGCCAGCGAGTTGGAACTTGAGGCTGTGAACCCTGTTAGTGATTCGGTATTGTCACCCCAAAACGGTTCTACACCAGCTTCACTACCACAACGTTCGCAGGAAACCTCAGTGCCACCTTAAAAGTCCCACCAATCTATCCAATAGCCAGAGGAAGATTCTGGCTATTCAGCTTAAGCCGCGTATTATGTAGAAGTAATCTGCATAAGCAGTAGAATCAGGGGCTTATGCTGAATCATTCTGCCTATCCATTCACTGTGGGATCTTAGACGGAAAGTTTCAGTCCATTAATAGTTGGACAGTAAGGCATCACAGCCCTCAGCCTCTCAACCTTGATCACTCTTCTAGATGTTCCTGCCAAAGTCTGAGTGTTGCAATCTCGGTCAACACAGAGCACCATGCGGAGAACGAAAACAGTTCAATTACAAAGACCTGTTTTCGCTGTTGGTCTGCACGCTTAGCTTAAAACTGAGAAGAATATATGTAGTCATCCTAAAATTAAGGTAAGCCTGCGCTTAGAAAAATGATGAGTAACAAGGCAAGCTGAGACTTTTGTCTGCATATAAGGCACAAAAAACAAACCATGACAAGTTCCCGAATTAAAAAACCAAACGCTAGCACCTTTCCACTCGAGGATCTTATTGATGAAGTTCTCACAGGAGGTGTTCGGATTCCCGAATTTCAACGACCGTTTCGTTGGCAGTGGGAAGATGTCAAACGGCTCATGGATAGTATCATCCGGGGTTACCCAATTGGGAGCGTGCTTCTCTGGGCACGCCCTGCTCCAGAGGAGATATTAGAGATAGGAGCACTAAAAATTAATGCTTCTAGCAGAGATGAAGCGATGTGGGTTGTTGATGGTCAGCAGCGGCTTACTAGTCTTGCCAATGCACTTCATAATTCTGGATTAACAGATCCACGTTTCGCGATCGCATATGATCTTTCACGTCAAGTATTTGTGAAACCAATTGGCGAACAGCCTCATGTTATTGATCTCCCAACTATCTTTGATTTACAAAGGCTACTTAGATGGTTTAGCGAACATCCTGAATCCACTAAATATTTTGAAGATGCCACGAGAATTGCTAAAGCAATTCGTGAATATTCAATACCCGCCTATATAGTTAAACAAGAAGATGAAGATGTCCTTCGGGATATCTTTGATCGCATGAACAATTATGGGAAACGACTAACACGGGCAGAGGTTTTTTCTGCTTTGCATAGAAGTTCAAAAAATGATGGTAAAACACATTCTCTAGCTGACATTGTTTTACGTATTGGTGAGACTTATCTTTTTGGAGAAATTGATGACGACACCGTTCTAAGAGCTATTCTGGCTCGACGAAGACCTGACGTTAACCGTGATATTCGTGTAGAGTTCGATCAAAAGCGGGTTTCCGAGTTTCCTGGAGAGACACGTGACCAGGCATATCGAGCCGGTGAGCAAGCTTTGGCTCTTGCAATCCGTTTTTTGCAAAATGAAGCTGGAGTTCCGCACTTTAGTTTTCTTGCTTACCGATTTCTTCTTGTTGTCTTAACTCGCTTTTTCGCTTACTATCCCCAACCTGCTCCACGTAATCTTGAGTTGTTAAGACGTTGGTTTTGGCGTGCAGCAATTATCGGTCCAGATGTATTGAAGGGGCCAACAGAAGCCATTCGAGTATTATGCTCACAAATTATTCCAAATAACGAAGTACAATCTGTTCAATCTTTATTAAGAATAATTTCAAGATATTCACTCAGATTACCGGCCCTTCAAAGCTTTAGAACTACAGCTGCCAGTACACGTATCGTTCTTTGCGCTATGTGGTTTCAACGTCCCAGATCTTTCCTGACTGGAGAGCCTTATTCTCAAGATGAACTAGGAAGATCTCTTGAAGGAAGACGAACAGCGAAGGATATAGTTGCAACAATACTTCGTAAAGATCCGAGTGGTAGTAAAACACCTACAGCAAATCGATTTCTTCTTCTTGGAGAAGAATCTGTTGAAGACGCGAGAGATGTTTTCCAGCAGCAACCTGCAACAATGATGGATTCGTCCTGGTTCGAGTTATTGGATTCACATCTTGTTGATGCTGAGATGAGAGCTTCTTTAATTAGACAAGATAGTGCTCATTTTTTAGAACTGCGGGAGCTTCGATTACGAAAACTGACAGAAGATTTTCTTAGCTCTATGACTGAGGCATTATTTGAGGATACGCCTCCACTTTCTTCATTAATTATTGATGAAGACGATGAAGAAGAGTTTGATGAAGAGGATTTAGTTGATGACCGCGATTGAGCGCTATTACGGAGTATGGCTATATGAACAACGTGTTGGCAGTATTACGCTAAGCGAAGGCATTATTCGCTTTCAGTTAAATGATACTTATATTCATGATCCAAACCGAGCTGTTCTAGGTCTTCTGTTTGAAGATGATTTAGTTGCTATCCATCGCTCAAAAGTACGCTTACCTCCATGGTTCTCTAATCTTTTGCCAGAGGGTCGTCTCCGTGAGTGGATAGCTCAAGACAAAGGTGTAAGTGAAAATCAAGAATTAGCTCTATTGCTCAAAGTCGGGCATGATCTTCCTGGTGCTGTTCGGGTTGCTGAAGCAGAAATTGATCAAAAAGTATTTGATGCTAATAGGCGTGAAATATCTACAGATCTAGAGAGTGATGGTGATTCAAAAAGCATATGGCGCTTTTCCCTTGCAGGAGTGGCACTCAAGTTCTCAATGCTTCGCAAGGGTGAGAGATTTACGTCACCAGGTGTTGGTGAAGGCGGAGATTGGATTGTCAAGCTTCCAGATCAGAGATATCAAAATGTGCCTCTAAATGAATTCTCAATGATGGAACTTGCACGTAAGGTTGGTATAAATGTTCCTGAAGTTCGTCTTGTTCATCGAGATCAATTGACAGATGTACCTGCCAATCTTTGGCCCGCTTCAGAAGACACTGCATACGCAATTCGTCGGTTTGATCGGACAGCAAATAGAGATTTAGTGCATATTGAAGATTTTGCCCAGGTGCGAGGATTTTATCCGTCTAAAAAATATATAGGAACTTTTGAGACGCTTGCGGCTCTGATTTATCGTCAATATGATAGTGAGTCACTAATTGAGTTTGCACGGAGACTAGCATTTAACTATGTGATTGGTAATGGTGATGCACACTTAAAGAACTGGTCACTGTTATATACAGATCCACGTCGGCCAGTTCTTTCCCCAGCGTATGATCTAGTAGCAACAGCTATCTACAGCCCGATAGGTAGACCTGAAGATCTTGGCTTGAAATTTGCTAAGTCGAGGAGTTTTAAGTCAGTTACACTTGGTAATTTTGAAAGATTAGAAAGAAAGGTGAATGCCAATGGAGTTGGATTGAGAGATGTAGCATACGAAGTAATACAAAAAATCTTATCTTCTTGGCCAGAGATTGCGGAGATGCTAGAGAGTTCACCCTGGTTACAGAATGCAATTGGAGAAGGAATTACAGAACGTGCTTCAGCAATACTAGCTATGAAAGACGAGTAGAAAAGGCAATGGAAAACTGTCCAACAACTCAAATGCAGCGGACGTTCACAAGTTGCGGGCACTGAGTTCAAGGCTACCTGCCGCCGCTGATTTGAACCGTTGTGCCGCAGAGCAAGCGTACTTCAGCAAGCCAGTCTTCGTAATAAATTTCGAGATAAACTGATGACTGCTTATCTGTATTTACTTTCCTATGCTCATCCCAAATGCGGAGAATGCAGTTGTTGATATTCGTAAGCTGCGTGACTATTGCCTCAATTTAGAGCATGACGATGGCAAACACAAAGCACGGCTTTTTTCGTCAATTCTTGGAATGACGGCTGATAATGTTGAGGAGTTGCGTCAAATTCTTCTTGAGGTTGTTAAAGTTCAGGAAGCTCAGTTGGGGAGAGGGGACGAGTTTGGGCAACGCTACACTCTAGATTTCACGGTTGAATGGCAAAATAGAAGTGCAACGCTGAGAAGCATCCCAAATGCGGAGAATGCAGTTGTTGATATTCGTAAGCTGCGTGACTATTGCCTCAATTTAGAGCATGACGATGGCAAACACAAAGCACGGCTTTTTTCGTCAATTCTTGGAATGACGGCTGATAATGTTGAGGAGTTGCGTCAAATTCTTCTTGAGGTTGTTAAAGTTCAGGAAGCTCAGTTGGGGAGAGGGGACGAGTTTGGGCAACGCTACACTCTAGATTTCACGGTTGAATGGCAAAATAGAAGTGCAACGCTGAGAAGCGCCTGGATCATTGAGCATGGTTCAGAAATTCCAAAACTAACAACCTGTCACCCTCTGTAATTAGTGGAGGTAATAAACGTGATAAACAATGTGATCAAGTTGCTAGATGTTGTCGCTCTGGTTGTTGACCTCCCCCAGTACAATCTGTGGCGTGGGCAGGTTGGAACAGTTGTTGAGACATTAGCAGAGGGAACTGCATTCGAAGTTGAATTCAGCGATCGCAATGGGCGTACCTACGAGTCTTTAGGGTTGCGTCCAGAGCAAATTATGGTTCTGCATTTTGAGCCACTACCGCCCGATACAAAAGCTGAAATGGTGACAGCATAAGCGGCGCAACAACCCCAATGCACGCCGATCGTCGAGAGGTTATCTATTTGGGAGAGGACGATTCAGATCAATACCTTTGATCCCAGAATATAGAACAATGGCATGAATGATAACTGCATGATCTCGTGCGTGTGAATTTCCAACAGGCGATATTTCCAGCCTCATCTGTCCGTCGGAGTAGTAGCTTTTGCCTTTGTCATTGGGTTGTTGGGCGATCGCCTGGAGATATTCCTCCCAGGTCGCCTTAACCCAGGTATCCGCAGGGACTTTGAGGGTTATGTGACTCATACAGACGCAGGGGATTGCTTGAATATGTCCGCTCTTAACGTATGGGGTTTCCCTGCCGTGATTTCATCCTAATTTCATTTCTATCTGCAATGATCCGGGAGTGACGTGATAACAGGGGGTTGGCTGACGAGATCCGTATGCTGAATGCCATTTTGAAATGGTCGATCGTCCAGCGATGGCTGGTGGTAATCGGTGCGATTATTGTCACGATTTTGGGTGGCTATAACCTGACCCGGATGCCCCTGGATGTGTTTCCCGACTTTGCCCCACCCCAGGTGGAAATTCAGACGGAAGCCCCCGGATTGGCACCGGAGGAAGTGGAGTCGTTGATTACGTTGCCGATCGAAAGTGCGGTCAATGGCACACCCGGTGTGGAAACGGTGCGATCGTCTTCAGCCGTGGGAATTTCTGTTGTGCGGGTGATCTTTAACTGGGGAACGGATGTCTATCAGGCGCGGCAACTTGTCACCGAACGCTTGCAGCAAGCCCGCTCTAAACTTCCTACTGGTGTTGAATCGCCGCAAATTTCACCGATCACCTCGCCGATCGGCACGATTCTGATGTATGCCTTTGCCGTAGAGCCGGAATTGTCCCAGTCCAGCGAGACTCCCACATCGCTGATGGAAGTGCGGCGGCTGGTCGATCGGAATGTCACCAATCGTCTGTTAGCCATTCCTGGTATTTCCCAGGTGATCGCCTACGGTGGGGAGGTGCGGCAGTATCAGGTATTGGTTGATCCGGCAAAACTGGCTGCCTTGAATGTCTCGCTTCAGGATGTTACCCAGGCAGCGGCACAAGCCAATGTGAATGCGGCGGGGGGATTTCTGATCACACCGGATCAGGAGGAAATTATTCGTGGAGTTGGACGGGTTGAGTCGATCGAGCAATTGGCGCAATCGGTGGTTACTGCCAGAGATGGCAAGCCTGTCCTGCTGCGTGATGTGGCAGATGTGCAACTGGGGGCGGCGTTGCAACGGGGAGATGGCAGCGTCGATGGTCAACGCGCGGTGGTGGTGGTCGTTAACAAACAACCTCTGGCCGATACGCCGACGGTGACGCGGGCGGTGGAACGGGCAATGGATGAGCTAAAAGCGGGGTTGCCCAGAGATGTGCGGGTGCTGGAAACGTTTCGGCAGAATAGTTTTATCGAGTCAGCGATCGAGAATGTGCGTAACTCCCTGAGGGATGGCATTATCATTGTTTCCATTGTGCTGCTGTTGTTTCTGATGAATTGGCGGACGGCAGTGATTACCTTGAGTGCGATTCCGTTGTCAATTTTGATTGGCATGTTGATTCTCTCCTGGTTTGGGCAGGGGATTAACACGATGACCTTAGGCGGATTGGCAGTGGCGATCGGGTCGGTGGTAGATGATTCGATCGTGGATATGGAAAATGCTTACCGGGGACTGAGAAACAATCAACTGAGTGATCACCCAAAGCATCCCCTGCAAATCGTCTACGACACGTCGGTGGAAGTTCGCGTCAGTGTGATTTTTTCAACGGTGATCATTGCCGTGGTTTTTGCGCCCATCTTCACTCTGACGGGTGTGGAAGGACGAATTTTTGCCCCGATGGGGATTGCCTACCTGATCTCGATTCTGGCTTCTACCCTGGTTGCTATGACCCTGTCTCCGGCACTCTGTGCGATTTTGCTGGCACACCGTCGCCTGCGATCGGATGAAACCTGGGTAACGGCTTGTTGCCAACGGTTGTACCGTCCCCTGCTTTCATCGGCTATCCACCGTCCCAGGTTGATTTTGTTCGCCGCGATCGCGGCTCTGGTTGCCTCCCTGGTAATGCTGCCCGCCCTGGGGCGAGAGTTTTTGCCAGAGTTTCAGGAGCGATCGCTGGTGAATGCCATGCTGCTTTATCCCGGTAGTTCTCTGAAGGCAACCAATCAATCCGGGTTAGCGATGCAGGATGCCCTGAAGCAGGATGCCCGGTTTCAAACCATTCAACTACGGGCAGGACGTGCTCCTGGTGATGCCGATGCGGGGGGGGTGAATCTGGGGCATCTGGATGTGGAACTCAGTGATGCTGGGATCAAAGACCGCAAAGGCAGCATTGAGAAATTGCGCCAGGAATTTAACCGATTGCCCGGTGTGGCTGCCAGCGTCGGTGGTTTTATTTCGCATCGGATGGATGAGGTATTATCTGGGGTTCGCAGTGCGATCGCGATCAAAATCTTTGGGCCTGACCTGGCTGAATTGCGGAAGATTGGGCAAGCAGCAGAAGCCGCTATGAGTCAGGTTGCTGGGATTGTCGATTTGCAGTTGGAACCTCAGGTGCCGATTCGTCAGATTCAGATTCGGTTCGATCGCTCCAATGCCGCTCGCTATGGACTGACTGTGGGACAAATCGCTGGCGTGATGGAAACGGCACTGAATGGACAGGTTGTGTCCCAGGTATTAAAAGACCAGCAACTGTTTGATCTCCTGGTCTGGTTGCAACCGGAAGCCCGTACCCATCTAGATACGATTCGCAACCTATTGATAGACACTCCGACCGGACAAAAAATTCCCCTGGCGCAGGTGGCTCGGATTGATTACGGCACTGGGCCCAACACGATCAACCGGGAAAATGTGTCGCGTTTAATCGTGGTGTCTGCGAATGTGTCGGGACGGGATTTGCGATCGGTGATCAATGAGGTGGAGTCTGAGATTCGTCAGCAGGTTGTTCTGCCGCCCGGTTATTTCATCCAATATGGGGGGCAGTTTGAATCGGAGGAACGGGCGACCCAAACTCTGTTGATCTACAGTGGCTTGGCACTGATTGCCATTGCGGTGCTGATGTATTTTGCGGTTAAGTCAATTCCTGCCCTGTTGATGATTATGGTGAACTTACCGTTGGCTCTGGTGGGGGGGATTTTCTCGATCGCTCTGGGTGGGGGCATTATTTCGGTCGCGTCGCTGGTGGGGTTCATTACTTTGTTTGGGATTGCTACGCGCAATGGTTTGCTGTTAGTGGATAACTATAACAACAAGTTTGCTGCTGGCATGTCGCTGAAGCAGGTGATTACCGAAGGCTCAATGGAACGATTGGTTGCGATTTTGATGACTGCCCTCACGTCGGCGTTAGGGATGGTACCGCTGGTGATTGGCAGTGGTGCCGGAAAAGAAATTTTGCAACCCCTGGCAATCGTGGTATTGGGTGGACTGTTTACCTCAACGGCCCTCACCCTGCTGGTACTGCCAGCGTTATATGCTCAATTTGGTCAATTCCTGATGCCGAAAACAACAAAAGCACCGATTCAAGCAGACATCATTGTAGAAAAGGTGGGAGCCTGATTTATGCAATTGACTAACCTTCGTACCCTGCTGATCACCAGTATTGGAATTGGGTTGCTGAGTGCCTGTGGGAGTAGTAACCCAACACCGACAACTACCGTCAGTCCGATGGCGACATCCTCCCCAGAAAGCCCATCTGCGACTGCTCCCAGCCCAACAGCACAAGCAACTACAACAGCGGCAAAACCGGGTTCTCATGGGGGGCAGGGGGGACAAATTATTGAATCGGGTCCCTATCACCTGGAACTTTTGACGATTGAGGAAGCCGATGGGACGCATATCGATTTCTTTTTGCAGCAAGGCGATGCCCATGAACCAATTCCCAATGCCAATGTGACCGCCCAGGTGCAGTTGCCCAATGGCAGCCAGACATCGTTAGCGATGCAATATGACGTAGAGGGTAAGCATTATTACGCCGTCCTTCCAGGTACAATGCCTGGGGAATATAAGGTGGCGATTCTCTCTGATATTCAGGGTGAAAAGGTGAATGCCCGATATACCTTCAAACGTTGAGTTAATCTTCGGAGGATACAGCAGTCTTTAGTGAAGATGGGGAGTGGGGAGTGGGGAGTGGGGAGTGGTTTAACCAAATGAAAATTGCTATAAATTGATGCGGATTTTACTGGTCGAAGATGAACCGGATCTGGGTGCAGCGATTCAACGGGTACTGAAACGCGAGAAGTACATTGTGGATTGGGTGCAGGATGGTTTAGCAGCCTGGGATTATCTGGATCAGCAATGGATTCATTACACCCTTGCTATTTTTGACTGGATGTTGCCGGGATTATCTGGGATTGAACTCTGTCAGCGATTACGGCAGCGAAAGGCTACGCTCCCGGTGCTAATTTTGACGGCGAAAGATCGGATTGGCGATCGCGTCACCGGGCTGGATGCTGGAGCCGATGATTATTTAGTCAAACCGTTTGGCATGGCAGAACTTCTGGCGCGGATTCGAGCATTGCAACGGCGATCGCCCCAACTTCAGCCGCAACAATTGCAAGTTGGTCACTTAACGCTGGACTATGGCAAACATACGGTGTCTTATCAACAGGGGAACCAGCACTACCCGATTTCGCTGACTGCAAAAGAATTTCAAGTTCTGGAATATTTTATGCAACGTCCTGGGCAAGTGATTACCAGTGAGCAACTCATCTATCAACTCTGGGAAGTCGGTACAGAACCGACCAGCAACGCTGTTGCCGCCCAGATCCGATTGTTACGACGTAAACTGGCAGAAGTGGGGGATCACAACCTCATCGAAACGGTTCACGGGATGGGCTACCGCTTTAACGACGCTGATGCACCGCAGTAAGCTATTTAATCGAACCCGGTTGCACCTGGCAGGCTGGTATGCAATGGTGATGGGAGGCATCCTGGGACTGGCAGGCTTTACCACCTATGAGATGGTTGCCCATTCCCACTGGGAGGCGGTTCATCAAGAATTGCAATCGATCTCAGGCACTCTGCATGACAGTCTGGAACCGAAGCTCAAACAACCGGGGCATCTGAACGCTGCCGTCCAAACGGTGTTACCGAATTTATGTCTGGCAGGTCATCAATGTTCCCTGGCATCAGCAGAATTGGAACGACATACTCTGAATGCATTTCAACAAAGTGGTTACTACGTTCGGTTTTTTGATCAGCCGGGAACTTTACTGGCAACGGCTGGTCAGGTTCCCCCCGGTCTTTCTCTTCAGTTGAATGATCAGCAGTTACAAACGCTCAACGATCAGGATGGGATTCGTTATCACCAGTATTCCTTATTGTTAAAAAATTACCAGGGCTTGCCCTGGGGCTATATGCAGGTAGGGCGATCGCTGAAGCAATTTGATGATCACCTGGCGTTTCTCAGACTGACGATGCTGGTAGGCTTACCTGTGACCATGCTGCTGATTGCGGCTGCCAGTTGGAGTTTGGCAGGGTTGGCGATGAAACCAATCTACCGTTCCTACCAAAAGATGCAGCAGTTTACGGCAGATGCGGCGCATGAGTTGCGAACGCCTCTGGCGACCATTCGAGCGATCGTGGAATCGACTCGTGGGGTTGAGCCGCTGAGTGAAGCAGAAGCAAAAGAAGCCCTGGCTGGAGTCGATCGTCAGAATCAACGACTGGTGCAATTGGCACAGGATTTGCTGCTGTTGTCTCGTCTAGAAGCGGCGACTGAAGCCTCGGAGCAGATCAGCAAAACTTTCCCGCCCTGTTGTTTGAATGAGTTGATCCTGGATGTGGTGGAAAGTCTGTCCGTCCTCGAAATTGCGGCTCCCCTCCAACTCACGACTCAAATTCACGTCCCAGAACTTCTCTATGTAGCCGGTGATGAGAGTCAGTTGGTGCGCTTAATCTCCAATCTGGTCATGAATGCCCTGCAATATACCCCGGCGGGCGGTAAGGTCACCGTTGGATTAAGCAGGGAAGATCCGTTTGCCTTAATTCAGGTTCAAGATACGGGAGTGGGCATTGCGATTGCAGAACAGCCCTATATTTTCGATCGCTTTTACCGGGTCAGCCGCGATCGCTCTCGCCATACCGGAGGGGCAGGATTGGGACTCCCGATTGCCAGGGCGATCGTCCAGGCGCATCACGGCACAATGCAATTGCAAAGTGAACCCGGAAAAGGAAGCATCTTTTTGATTCGCTTACCCTTGAGCAATCCTAAAAAGGGCTGACCTGTTTAAATTATGTGAACAGCGAATTTAACCCAATATTCCCGAACCAAAAGGGCTTGCACTTCTGCGGGTTACGCAATAACCCAATCCGATTGCTTCAACCAAAAATCCATATTTATCAATGGTTTTAGCCCTTGCTTTTAGTCGATCGATTTACCCCTGGACTAAAATTGGACTAATTTTTCACCCCTGCGATCGCCACTTTTTTTCAGCTTCCCATCACCCAATCGCTCTAGCCACCCGCCGAAATATCCACCCACCAAGAATTTATTTTTCCAGAGAAATATAATAGTCCGGAGTACCACTTCCACTTCCGTTAGATTACTTGGGCGCATCTTAACGCTGGCTAGTTTAGTCATACTCAAGCCAACCGAGAGTCGATAAGCTGTGCAGGAGCATTCTCTACTATGAATGGTAACGCAACAAAGCAAGCCAAAAGCATTGGAACCACTGTCAGGCTGATTAGAACGATCAATGACCTTGAGCAACTTCCTAAAGTATGGGAGGTTTTTGGAGCGACTGTTAATAGCCCTATTGAGGATTTAACTTGGATTAAAGCATGTGCCCAATCATTTCAAGCGGCAGGCGATTTACAGGTATTCGTTGTCCAGCAGGAGGAACGTTCGATCGCGCTGGCTCCTTTAATGCGCTCCAAAGGTCTTTTTCCTCACCTGATCATGTTAGGAGTTAAAAAGATCTATGAACCCATGGACTTTTTATATACAGATGATGCTGTGGTTGAAGTGCTGGTTAACGAATTAAGCAAGCTAAGATCACCACTATTTCTAGAGCGTATTCCTGCTAATTCGCCAGTCATACCTGCGATTCAAAAGATATATCAAGGCAAAGGTTGGGTTAACGTTACACCTGTTGCTCCTTATCCCTACTTGATGCTCGATGCCAGTTGGACTGAGCCAGAGACACAATTCAATTCAGGACGGCGGTCTGATTTTCGACGTGCCCAACGAAATGCGGAAAAATTAGGAGAGGTGCGCTACGAAATTTTGTCACCCACTGAAGCTGAGATCGAGCCCTTATTGCAGGAAGCTTATCAAACTGAGTTAAAAAGCTGGAAAGGAGCGAACGGTTCCGCCCTTGCCGTCAACCAAGCACAGGGCAACTTTTTCCACCAGTACGGGCGGATTGCCAGTCAGAGAGGGATTCTGCGTCTATGCTTCCTCCGTATCAATGGAGAAGCGGTAGCCATGCAAATTGCTGTTGAATACGCCAACCGTTTCTGGTTGCTTAAAGTTGGCTATAACGAAAACTTTGCTCGTTGTTCGCCAGGTAATTTGTTAATGCTACACACTGTCAAATATGCCGCCACACAGGGATTAGCCTCCTATGAATTTTTAGGCTGCGCAGAGCCTTGGATTCAACTATGGACACAATCTCTTAGACAATGTGTTGCCGTTGCCGCTTACCCAGCCAGCGTTAGTGCAGTTATGACATTGATATTTGATCAGTTATGGCAACGCATCAAAAACATAAATAGTTTAAGTATCCTCAAAACGCGGCTAAAGCAGGTATTACGCCGACAGTAATCACTCTATGCTGTAGCCTCATAACTAAAGCGATTTCCAGACAACAAAATACCTGTAAAGGCAGGTTTGGCAGATAGCTTGACGGATGTAGCAGCCTTTTGCAACGAAACCTGCCCCTACAACCGGGGTATCTTTTCTCCCAGAAATTGCCTAAAAGATCGCGATTGATGACTTGCGATCACTGTTGAGATCGCGTAGCTCATACCATTCAAAAATCAGTCTTATCCGTGAAAAACAAGACTCGTTTTGAGACTTGAATCGAGTCTTATGGTATTAATTTAGGTCTTAATACAAGATTTAAATTCTCGATATAAGTCTCAAATAAATCTAATTAGTCTTGTTTTAGGTCTAATTAATAGACTTAAAATCTCTATATGAGATAAATAGTTTTATAGGTAATTACAAAAATTGGTTCTCACCGCGATCGCAGATCAGTTGTTATGAATGATCGAGTCGCCGATCGTCCTGGCTGCTACGATGTTTGCACCCTTCCAAAACTTCATTCACCATGCCTGCTGACCTCAAAGCCTTCCGTAGTTCCTTTCTCGACTTCATTGCTGATCCCTTCTACTACCCCGAAGCCGATAGCGTTCGTTATATTCCCGATGGTTTGCTAGTTCTGGAAAACGGCAGGATCAAAGCCCTGGGACACTACGATGATTTGCAGACCCAATATGCCGATGTCCCCACGATCGCCTATCCCGATCGCCTGATTATGCCGGGATTCATCGACACCCATATTCACTTTCCCCAAACCGAAATGATTGCCGCCTATGGCGAACAACTGCTGGAATGGTTAGACAAATACACCTTTCCCACCGAGCGCCAATTTCAGGACAAAGCCTACGCCCAACAGGTTGCCTCATTCTTTCTTGATGAACTGCTCAAGAACGGCACAACTACCGCCCTGGTGTTTGCTGCTGTCTTCCCCGAATCCGTCGATGCCTTTTTTGCAGAAGCCCAGCGTCGCCATCTCCGCATGATTGCCGGCAAAGTCATGATGGATCGCCACGCTCCCGACTTTCTCACCGACACCGCCACCAGTTCCTATGAGGACAGCAAACGGTTAATTCAAAAATGGCATAAACGCGATCGCTTACTCTATGCCGTGACCCCTCGCTTCGCCGTCACCTCTACTCCCGAGCAACTGATTCTCGCCGGAAAACTCCTACAAGAATTTCCCGATGTTTACCTGCAAACCCATCTTTGTGAGAACCTCAAAGAGATTGAACTAGTCAAGCAACTATTCCCCGCTCATCAAGGCTATCTAGACGTGTATGATCAAGCGGGATTAGTCGGCGATAAATCCATCTTTGCCCACGGCATTCATCTCACGGATACCGAATTCGATCGCCTATCCCAAGCCAACGCCGCGATCGCCTTTTGTCCCACCTCCAACCTATTTCTCGGCAGTGGATTGTTCAACCTGGAAAAAGCCAAATCTACTGAAACCCCGATCAAAGTCGGCTTAGGCACAGATATCGGAGCCGGAACCAGTTTTTCCCTGTTGCAAACTGCTAACGAAGCCTATAAAGTAGCTCAACTGCGAGGGCTACAACTCTCAGCATTCAAAGCCCTATTTCTTGCCACACTGGGAGGGGCAAAAGCCCTCTCTCTCGACGATCGCATTGGTAACTTTGATCCCGGTAAAGAAGCCGATTTCATTGTGCTAGATCTCCGGGCAACGCCCCTAATGGCATTCCGCAATCAAACCCCCACAGCCACCTCCCTAGCCGCCCTGGCAGAACAGGTTTTTACCATGATGATTCTAGGGGACGATCGCGCAGTTTCTGCCACCTACATCCTCGGTAATCTAGCCCATGAGTTACAGGATCAGAAACTTTAGATCTTCGACTAGAGCAGTCAGTACAGCCTGTTGATCAACCTCCACAGCTACCCATGCATTACTTCCTGTTTTGGGCTGTCGTCGTCGATCGATCACCGTTTTACCAGTCGTCCATTCTCCTCGCGTTTCGATCTCTATCTGTGCCCGTCGAAACAGCAAAGTTTCTGGGTAAAACAAATACGCCAGTGTCACCGCATCATGCACCAGAAAACCCGGTTCACCCACCACCTCCCGAAACTTCAGTGCCGTTCCCACCATGAACTGACACAGATCAACCATGAATCGAGCGATCGCACTTGTGGGATTGACCGCACTCACCCTGGTCGCTAACTCAGGTGTAAAAATCAATTGCCGCGTCACATCCAACGGCATTACGATCAGATTGTCGCAACGGTTGAATACCTGTTGGGCAGCAACTGGATCATAAGCAATATTAAACTCCGCCTCCGGAGCCACATTTCCCGGTACTTGAAACGCTCCTCCCATAATCACAATCTGCTTTGCCAACCTCAGCACCCCAGGCGACAGCCGCTCCGCCGCCGCTAAATTGGTCAAAGGCGCGATCGCCACGATCGTAATTTCCCCTGGCATGGCTCGTAATTTTTCGATCAGAATCTCCTCCGACCCCCGCGCCGTTTCATAGATTCGTTGGGGATCATCAGGCAACGTCTGTGATAAATTGCCCATCCCATCTGCCCCATGAACGGTTCCGGCATCAGCCACCTCACCCGCCGACCCACCAATTACTCCCCGTCCAACTTCGATATCCTCATATCCACAAAGGTTCAGTAATTTACTAGCCGCCGCGAACGTCAATTGCGCGTGAACATTGCCATCCACACTGGTAATCGCCACCAGTTCCGCCAAGCCCTGTTTCACCAGGCTGAGTAGCCACAGCAGCGCAAAACAATCATCTCCACCCGGATCCGTATCCACAATAATTTTCGGCGTTCCCGCACCCATGATCAGTTGCCCTCACTAGCCAGCTTGACTTGATCACCGAAGGTCAGCGTCATCTGCCGCTCAATTAAATCGAGTAACCTGCGATCGCCCTCAGAGATCACGGCATTCAAAGCTCTGCGATCGAGTCCCCAAATATTTTCCGGTTTTAGTGCCACAAGCTGCCGAATATGCAGCCCAACATAGTACGTTTCGCCAAACCGCCGATAGGAGGGATAGTAACCACAGGGAACAAATGGTTGCTCTGTATGAAGCGTCGCCAACAGATCCTCAATATTCCGACTGTAACCCAATTGCGAAATAACGATCGTGGGTCGTCCCTCAGCATCTACTGCACCATCAATATCCACTACCTCTAAATCAATCTCTCCATTCTGGTGGATTTGCTCATGTAATGCAGATTGCAAACTGGCAACTAACTGATTGTGAGCGATTAAACATTCTTGCTGAAATTTTTGTTGATCAGCTTCCGACTTCACTAATAACTTTGCCATGAACGCACCAGATAAATTTTGTGTCCAATTTTGAGGTAAGCCAGGTAGCTTATACATAAAATCAACATATTGCCCTAAAGCAAAACCAGTTAACGTATAGCCCTGTCTTTGCGTAGTCACCAAATTGCCTAAATTTAACCGCCAATCACTGCCCTGCCATTCGCAAAAATTAATCAAAGGGCCGGTATACAGCATCTCTAAGCCTTTGCTTTGAGCGTAGTCTGCCACCGCTTGATTCACTGCCCAACCAAATCCTTCTCCCCGTCGATCGGGATCAACCGCCACAAAAAACACTTCCCCCGCCCGATCGCTCAGTGTATACAGCGCACTCGTTGCCACCACCCGCCCCTGTTGCTTAAGCAATACAAACTGAGTCTCCTCAGAAACACTGTGGACTAGATAGCCCAAATACCCCGAACCACCATACTGATCATAAATCCGGTCAAATATCGTTTGAATCTCTAACCGTTCCTGGGTATCCAACTCTGCCTTAATCACAACCTCAAGTGTGCGTCCTAGCTCCGCCAAGATCACGTTCCTCCCAACCCTTAACCGTAGTGTCTATAGCCGTTATTTCACCATAAAACTCGTTTTGCCCCTGTAAAGATTGCCCTGGATCAGAGATGATAGGCTTACCCATGCTCTCTCCAGGAGGGTTGCAACCGTGTCTCACCGATCGCAGCCGCTATCTGCACTGATCCAACTTGGGGTTTGGCTTCTGTTCGCTACAATGCTAGAAGCTTCAATTGCCCTGCAACTGACCACACCACCCGGATTAGCCCAAAGCCCACATCCCCAATCTGCTGCCCAGACACTACAGCATCAAGGTTTAGAGCAAGCTAAACAACGGCAATTTGCCGCCGCCATTCAATCCTTAAAGCAAGCGCTGACCTTATTTCAACAAGCCAGGGAGATGCAAAGCGTCGATACTGTGCTAGCCGATCTCGATCGCATTTACAGTCAAGCCGGAAACGTTCAAGGTATGGTGGAGTCCCGCCAGCAGCGGCTGGAGCTAGCCCGTCAACGGGGCGATCGCTACAAAGAGTTTCTGTTATTGAAAGAACTGGGCAACACCTACTCCTGCCTGCAAGACTTCGATCGCGCTATTCCCGCCTACCAGCAAGCCAGCACCATCATCACCGGAGATGAGCAATGGGAAATCCAAGGCAGTTTGGGAGAAGCCCTATTCCGATCAGGCAAATTGAGTCAGGCTGAAACCGCACTACGATCGGCATTAACCACCTCTGAAGCGGTGACTCGCCCACCCAATCAAGTCAGCAATGCGTTTGAGGCACACATTGCAGATGAGCAAAACCGAGATAAATTAGCAGCCCAACACCAAATCTCCAAATCGCTGCAACAAGTGCTAGTGGCTCAAAATCAGCCCAATGCCGCCTTAGAAATGGCTGAACGAGGCAGAACGACAGCCTTACTGAGACTATTAGCCGCTCACGCTCCCACAACTCAACGCACCATTCCCCTACCCACGATCGCGCAACTCCAACAAATTGCCCAACTTCAACAGGCAACTCTAGTCGAGTATTCGATCGTCAATCAGCCCTTTCATCACGAATGCCTGAGTCAGCTACAAAGTTTCAAGTCAGCCTTCAAAGCTCATTTGCAAGCAACAACGAAACTCTTGATTTGGATAATCAAACCCACTGGAGAAGTCACATTTCGTCAGGTCGATCTGTCCCCAGTATTACAACAACAAAATCTGCTATTTGATGATTTGGTTGCCGACCTGCGGAATAACCTTGGCTTAGATTATCAACACACTGGCTTAAAGCAGTTCTACCAAATTCTGATCCAACCGATTCGTGATCTGCTCCCCCACCAGGCAGCCGATCGGATTATTTTTATCACCGATAGTGATTTAGCCTACGTTCCCTTTCCCGCCCTCGTCGATCCTCAGGGACGTTATCTGATTGAACAGTACACACTCCTGACTGCCCCTTCCATCCAAATTTTGCAGTTAACTCACCAAATCAAACACCAAAAAGCATTTGGTCAGGGCGCATTAGTGGTAGGCAATCCCTCACCCATGCCAATGGAATTATCAGCATTAACCGGAACCGAGCAAGAAGCCAAAGCGATCGCACAACTGCTTAATACTCAACCCCTAATTGGTAGTCAAGCCACAAAACAGACGATTCTCCAGGCAATGCGCCAAGTCCGCATTATCCATCTGGCAACCCACGGTATTCTCAACGAAAATAATGGCGAACAGAGCGCGATCGCCGTCGTAGCTCCACCCGATGCCCAAACCGCTTCCTTCTCCGCCCTACTCTACAAAACCGGTGTAGATATTAAACTGACCTTTCCGACTGGCAAACTCTGGCTACCCGATAACGGCTTGATTAGCGCCAATGAAATTCTTGCCCTATCTAGCTGGGGGATGCAAGCAGAACTGGCAGTATTAAGTGCCTGCGACACCGGCTTGGGAGATATCACGGGGGATGGTGTGGTTGGCTTATCCCGTTCCTTGATTGCAGCGGGAATCCCCAGTATTGTGGTGTCCCTGTGGGCAGTTTCAGACGCTTCCACCGAACTCTTAATGACAGAATTCTATCGTCAGTGGCAACAGACTTCTAACAAAGCGATGGCACTACGCCAAGCCATGCTCACTACTCAAAAACAGTATCCCAACCCGCGAGATTGGGCCGCCTTTACGCTGATTGGTGAAAGTGAGTGACCGATCGCAGCATACGACATCAACCGTAGCATGATTACGAATTGGCATGATCTCAACCTAAGACTGAGGCAACGATCGCACAATAGAGTCAGGATCAAGTGAATCCTCAAGAGTTCTTCATTTTTCCTCTGTACTGTTAGAACCGGAGGACATTCACTAACTTCAGTGTCATCTTCCCCTAACACCAGATGCCCTTCGGAACACGCAGCAGGATACCCCAATGACCACACGACCCAAGATTGAACAACCCTATTACTGTCAGATTCCTGGTCAACTATTTGGGGTCTGGAACCTTCAGTGCCATCTCCATATTTACTATCCCCATCCCGAACAACAAACCGTGATCATTTCAGATATGCGATCGGAAGCTAACTGGTTTATTCCCTACCAGGTCGAATATCTGATCAACCAAATTATCCATAAATTTCACCTCAATCCCGACCTGCTGATTTGGATTGAACACTATTCCCCTGGCTTGAAAAAATCATCCTGGTCCAACTTCAGCCAGGTGGAGTTTCAGTGGCATTCCGGTAAAGCCACTCATCCTGAATGGAAAGATATTAACCAGGAATTAGCCCAAGTATTAGCCGGAGAAGCCTTGCACCTGGTCGCCGTTTAAGGCGATCGCGTTAGCCAAAAATAACGATTGTTTGAGTTTCACTCAGCCCTTATTTATTAATAAGTATTGGTAAAATATTTGAAATTGTATCAAATTGTTACTTTGGTGTGATTTTCACGGCTTCTTCAGAATTTCCTCAGAAGCTTATTTTAGATTTGGGGTCACAGGAGATTAATCGACGAAAGTCAACTTCCGGCTTGTCGTTAATTCTTTGCGATCAGAGGTTATTTGAACTTTGCGCTTCCAGCTATGTCCTCATTCTCTGCTTCGATCGTAGAACTCCTACCTGTCGGCATGTTTTATACCGATCCGCATGGGGGCTATTGCTATGTCAATGCTTGCTGGAGTGAAATTGCCGGAATCAGTCGTGCTGAAGCCCAGGGAGATGGCTGGGTCAGGAGCATTCATCCCAACGATCGATCGCAGGTCATTCACCAATGGCAGCAAACCATTCATCGCCAGCAACCCTACCGTTCCGAGTATCGCTTTCAGCATCCCGATGGTCAAATTACCTGGGTTTTAGCCCAAGTCGTGGCTGAGTACGATGTTCTGGGGCGAATCGAGGGTTATGTCGGCACGATTACAGATATCACCGATCTGAAGCAAATTGTTACTGCCCACCAACACACCGTCGCCGCCTTACAGGAAAGTGAAGAACGCTGGCAGCTAGCCCTGCGAGGCAACAATGATGGCATTTGGGATTGGAATGTCCGCACCACCGAAGTTTTTTTTTCTAGCCGTTGGAAGGAAATGTTAGGCTATGCCGATCATGAGATTGCTAATCGTTTAGATGAATGGGCAAATCGGGTTCACCCCGACGATTTAGAGTCAGTCATGCAACTGATTCAAGCCCACTTCGCTCAAACAACCCCATTCTATATTTCCGAGCATCGCGTTCGGTGTAAAGATGGCTCCTATAAATGGGTGCTCGATCGCGGACAAGCCCTTTGGGATGAAGTCGGTCGAGTGATTCGCATGACTGGCTCCTATACGGATATTACCGATCGCAAGCAAGCCGAAGCCCAACTGCGAGAAATGAGCGTTGTCCTGGAACATGCGGTTTCTGGAATTTCCCGCCTCGATCAGCAGGGACGGTATAGTTTCGTCAATCATGCCTATGCCAGCATCTGCGGCTACCAGGCTCCAGAGATGATCGGCATGACATGGCAGCAGACCGTACATCCAGACGATACCGAAATGATGATTGCCTCCTACCAACAGATGCAACAGGTTGGCAAAGTTGAGATTGAAGCCAGAGGGATTCGTGCCAATGGCGATTCGTTCTATAAACAGTTGGTGATGATTGCCATCCGGGATGACCAGGGGCAATTTGTTGGTCATCATTGCTTCATGAAAGACATTAGCGATCGCAAACAGGCAGAAGTTGCCCTGCAACAACGGGAACAAGAGTTTCGGGCTTTGGTAGAAAATGCCCCCGATATTATCATGCGGCTCGATCGCCAGTATCGCTACCTTTACATCAATCCCAGTGTCGAGAAGCATTCTGGGATTCCCACCACTGCCTTTCTGGGTAAAACGGTTGACGATTTGAACCCCTCTGAGGCAATGGCAACCCTCTGGCGTACCAGTATTGATCAGGTCTTTGCCACTGGAGAACCCCAGGCAATTGAATTTGCGATTCCCACCACTACTGGCATAACTTACTACCTGTCTCGCATCGTGCCAGAATTTGCTGCCGATGGTTCTGTCCAAACAATTCTGGCGATCGCCCGTGACATCAGCGATCGTAAGCATACCGAAGAAGCCTTACAGATTTCCCAAGCCCGATTTGCTGGCATTTTAGAAATTGCCAATGATGCGATTATTTCCGTCGATGCCAACCAATGCATTACCCTGTTTAACCAGGGAGCAGAAAAGATTTTTGGTTACACAGCCACTGAAGTTTTAGGACAACCCCTCGATCTCCTCTTACCCCACCGCTTCACTCAGCATCCTTCCCATATTCAGGACTTTGGTCAATCCGTAGGCAAAGCCCGCCGCATGGCAGAACGGGGTGAAATTTTTGGTCGCCGTCAAGATGGTCGTGAATTTCCTGCCGAAGCCTCAATTTCTAAACTAGAGATTAATGGAGAGGTCATCTTTACCGCCATTCTCCGCGACATCTCAGAACGCAAACAGGTTGAGCTTGCCCTACGCGAGAGTGAAGCTCGCTTCCAGGCATTTATGAACCACAGTCCGGCTCCCACCTGGATTACCGATGCCAATGGGATCATCCTTTACCTTAACCAAACCTATTTCAGTGTTTTCCAACTCCCGCAAATTTCCCCGATCGGTCAATCAATCCTTGATCTGTTTCCGCAGCATATCGCTCAACAATTTATTGCCAACATCCAAACCGTTGTCCAGACAGGTAAAGTGCTGGAAACGATCGAACTTGCTCCCTTTATTGACGGCTCAATTCGAGATTTTCTCGTCTACAAATTTCCCATTCCCACCACGGCTGGACAAGTGTTAGTCGGAGGGATTGCCGTTGATATTACCGATCGTCGCAAAGCTGAAGAAGCCCTGATACAAAGCGAAGCGACCAAACAAGCCATTATCGAAGCCATTCCCGATCTGCTGATTCGGATGCGCTCGGATGGCACGTATCTCGACCTCATGGCGGGTGACGCATCCAACCGGCTCAACCCCAACTTAGGGTGTCAAGGAAGTCACAACAATGAAATTTTGCCCACCGCCGCCGCCCAAATGCGGATGTACTATGCCCAACAGGCTCTACAAACGGGCAATATGCAGGTCTATGAACATGAACTACTAATTCAAGGCAACCTCTGCTACGAGGAAGTGCGAATCGTCCCGCTCCGTTCAGACGAAGTCCTGATCATGGTGCGCAACATCACCGATCGCAAACGGGCAGAAATTGAACTGAAACACCAAAAGGAAATTCTTCAGGCAATGTTTGATCATATTCCTGTGATGGTGGCGTTATCCGATCAAAACCATCAGATGGAATTCATTAATCCTGAACTACAACGAACATTAGGGCGATCGCTCATAGACTATCAGCAACGTGATGTCCTTGCCGAATGCTATCCCGATCCGACCTATCGCCAAACGGTTCTAGATCATATTGCTGCCGCCGATGGTAAATGGCAGGATTTCATTACCCTGACGGCTACTGGACAACAACTACATACATCCTGGGCAAATGTTCGCCTCTCCAATGGCTATCTGATTGGCATTGGTCAAAATATTACCGAACGTAAGCAAGCCGAATTAGAACTCCAACAAGCCAAAGAAGCCGCCGAACTAGCAAACCAGGCAAAAAGCCGCTTCCTTGCCAACATGAGCCATGAATTACGGACACCGCTAAATGTGATTCTGGGGTTTGCCCAACTGATGAGCCATGATCGATCGCTCAATGCCGAACAACAGGAAAATCTCCAAATTATTTGTCGCAGTGGTGATCACCTTCTGAGCTTGATTAACGAGGTCTTAGATCTCTCCAAAATTGAGGCTGGACATATCGCGATCGACGATAGCAGCGTTAATTTACACACATTGTTAGACTCCCTACAAAGCATGTTTCGGCAACGAGCTAATGCCAAAGGACTTCAATTTACCCTCGACCTTGCCCCCGACCTGCCGCAAACCATCGTCACTGACCCCAGCAAACTCCGACAGGTACTGATCAACCTCCTGGGGAATGCGATCAAATTTACCCAGCAAGGTGATATTACCCTCCGTGTCACTACAGGCACAATTGCCACGATCGCAGCAGGTTCCCCACCATCCAGCGACCCCACAACTGAATGGTTAGTCTTTGAAGTGGAAGACACCGGCAGTGGCATTGCCAGCAGCGATCTCGACAGTATCTTTGATGCCTTTGTCCAAGCTCCCCCTGGCAAAAAAGTCACTGGTGGGACAGGCTTAGGACTAACCATTAGCCGCAATCTAGTGCAGTTGATGGGCGGTAATTTAACCGTTAGCAGCATCCCGAGCCAAGGTAGTACCTTCCGCGTCATCCTGCCCATTCAACTCGTCACAGATTCGAGCCCGATTCCCGAACTCCCTAGCCTGCATGTAGTTGGATTAGCCTCCGGTCAGCCTACCTACCGCATCCTGGTTGTAGATGACCAACCCGAAAACCGCTTACTTCTGGTTAAACTGTTGGCCCAATTAGGCATGGAAGTGCAGGAAGCCACTAACGGACAGGAAGCCATCACCCGTTGGCAAACCTGGCAGCCTCACCTGACCTGGATGGATATTCGGATGCCGCTCGTGGATGGGTATGAAGCCACCCGCCAAATCCGCGCCTTAGAGCAACAAAGTCGGCTAGACAGTCAGCTAGACAGGCAAACCGCCACCAAAATCATTGCCCTAACAGCTCAAGCCTCGCGGAGCGATCGCTCCCTTGCCTTAGCAGCCGGTTGTAATGACTACCTCAGTAAGCCTTTTCAAGCCGCAGAATTACTGGCGAAGCTAGCCGAACATTTAGGGGTACACTACGTTTACGCTGAGCCAACGCCGTCCCATGAGTCCCAATCGCCGCCACCCTCCCAGTTGCCTCCCACCCAAGCCGCGCCATCGCTAGTAGAGCCGACCTCACCTGGGTTGAGCCCTGCAACACAGTTAGCCGTCATGCCCCCTGCCTGGACGATCGCGATCACCGATGCTGCCCTCTGTTGTGACGATATTACCGTTCATCGCCTGATTACCCAACTACCCACCGAACTGACGGATTTAGCCAGCATACTAACTCAGTTAGCCAATAATTTCCAATTCGAGCAAATCCTGCAACTATTCCCACCCGCTCCCCCGTCTTAACCAGTTCACTCACTGTACTTGTGTTCCCTCGTTCACCTATTCCCCTGCCTGCTGTGTCATGAATGCTTTGAAGTCTGCTACACTCCCAGAATTTAGCTCTGTAGATCATTTGCAGTCGTGCTGTGAAGATGAGTCGATTCTGGCTCCTGGCTACATTCAACCACACGGGGTTCTCCTGGTGTTACAAGAGCCCAAGTTGCACATTTTGCAAGTGAGTGAGAATGTCAAATCGCTGTTTGATCTGCCTGCTACAGAGCTACTCGGTCAACCGTTACAACGTCTATTATCCCCCGCCCAGGTTAAGAAAATCCGCCACTACCTGACACAGGATAATTTAGAAGCCTGCAATCCCTTTGAACTCAGAGTCCCACGTTCTACAATTCAGACCGGGGAAGCCCACAAGTCTCCGATCGTTAAAGGGATCATCCATCGGACAGTCAATGGGGTGATCTTGGAATTAGAACCGCAACAATCGCCCGAAACCACCAATCCTATTCAGTTCTATCACTGTCTGAAAACATCCATTGCGAACTTACGCACAGCCACCGACCTGACCGAACTAGCCGCTATTCTGGCAACAGAAGTTAGAACCATGACTGGCTTCGATCGCGTTATGGTCTATCAATTTCAGCCCGATCTCAGTGGTGTCGTAATTGCCGAAGACAAACAACCGGATTTAGAGAGTTACCTGGGACTCCATTATCCCGCGATCGACATTCCCCCCACTGCCCGCAAACTGTTCTATCAAAACTGGCTGCGGATGATTCCTGACATCAACTACCAGCCCGTTCCCCTCGTGCCCGCCCAGCATCCCTTCACCCATCAACCCCTGGACTTAAGCACAGCAGGCTTACGCGGTGTTGCTTCTCCCCACATTGAATATTTGCAGAATATGGGGGTAGTTGCCTCTATGACGATTTCCTTGATTGGGGAAAAGAAACTCTGGGGACTGATTGCCTGTCATCACTACAGCCCCAAAATCATCGATTATGAAACCCGAAAAGCCTGTGAGTTTTTAGGACAATTCGCCTCGATCGAACTCGCCCATCAACAAGATCAGGCATTAAGTCTATATCGGGCTCAGGTCAAATCGATTCAGGACAACCTGCGACAAGCCCTCCTCCAGGATTCCAACTTTATCGAGCAGGTCTTAATTCGCCATGCCAATCACCTGCTGGATCTCGTGCATGCTGAGGGAGCCGCCATTCTCCTAGATCAGGATTTAACTTTACTGGGTCAAACTCCCGCCGAAACCGAAGTGCGGAATCTGGCTGCCTGGTTAGCCGAATATAACCAGGAAACTGTATTTGCTACCGATGCTCTATCCAGCCTGTATCCAGCCGCCAGCCAGTTTAAACAGCAGGCAAGTGGCATTTTAGCCATCTCCATTCGGCTCAGCCATGCCAAGCAAAAGTCCTATCACTTATTGTGGTTTAAACCAGAACAGGTGCAAACCGTCAATTGGGCAGGCAATCCCAACGATGCCCTGAGCATTAATGACGTTGGGCAGTTGCAACTCTCACCCCGGAAATCCTTTGAACTCTGGAAGGAAACCGTCCAGGAGCGCTCCACCCCCTGGCAAGCTGTCGAAATCGAAGCGGCGCTGGAAATGCGCAATACCTTAATGCTGGCAGTCTTAGAGTTTTCGCAAGTGGCATTAGAGCAAACGGCCGAACGTGCCGCGATCGCCAATCGTGCCAAAAGCCAGTTTCTTGCCAAAATGAGCCACGAACTCCGCACCCCGCTTAACGCTATCCTGGGCTTTACCCAGTTAATGCACCGCGATCGTTCCCTCTCTGATGAATTCCGCGAACATCTGGATATCGTTAGCCGCAGTGGTGAACATCTCCTGACCCTGATTAACGATGTGTTAGAAATGTCCAAAATCGAAGCCGGACAACTGGTACTTACCCCAAGCTGCTTCGACCTGCATCGCTTAATTTACTCCATTAAAAACCTATTTGCCCTCAAAGCCTCCAGCAAAGGTCTTGAACTCATCATTGAGCTAGATCCCCAGGTTCCCTGTTATGTGTGTGGCGACGAAGGCAAACTCCGGCAAATTCTGATCAACCTCCTGGGGAATGCCATTAAGTTCACCTCGATCGGGCATGTGACTCTGGGCGTTGAAATAGCAACCAATCCGCCACTGACAGCACCTATTCCCCCATCTGCAACCACCTCCCAGGCAGGCGACCCAGGTATCACCGTCCTGTTTAAGGTCAAAGATACCGGTCCAGGCATTCCCCATCAAGAATTTGGCGCTATCTTTGAAGCCTTCATGCAAACCGAACGGGGGCGACAGGCGCAAGGCACTGGCTTAGGACTATCCATCAGCCGGCAATTTGCCCGTCTCATGGGTGGCGATATTGCGGTATCCAGTGCGTTGGGAATCGGATCAACCTTTACCTGCCAGGTGCAACTCAGTCCGATCGACGCGATCGACGTTTTACCCGCCTCTGTCCCTCGGTATGTGATTGGGCTAGAAGCCGGACAGCCAACCTACCGGATTCTGATTGCCGAAGACAATTTAGAAAACCGTCAACTCATGGTCAAACTGCTAGAAACAACTGGGTTTGAAGTCCGAACTGCCGAAAACGGGGCTGAAGCGATCGGGCTATGGCAAGACTGGCAACCGCATCTGGTTTGGATGGATATTCAAATGCCGATCGTGGACGGCTATGAAGCCACCCGACGCATTCGTGCCCTAGAGGGAGATAGAGGAGAATTTGCTACCTCATCTTCCCCATTCTCCTCATCTTCCCCATTCTCCTCATCTTCCCCATTCTCCTCATCTTCCCCATTCTCCTCATCTTTCCCATCCTCTCCACCCTCCAACTCCCGCACCAAAATCATCGCCATCACCGCTAATGCCTTCAAAAATGATCAGGAAGCCAGTCTTCAGGCAGGCTGCGATGACTACATTGCTAAACCCTTTAGCGAAACGATTTTGTTCGATAAAATGGCACATTATTTAGGAGTACGCTATCGCTATGCCGAAGAAATCCCGCCCAAATTATCTACAGTGACGGTATCTCCTAAATTACCAACCGCTCAAGACCTCCAGGTCATGCCATTCCAGTGGATGATGCAAATTCACGAAGCCGCCCTTGATCTTGACGATACTCGCCTTTATGAACTGATTGACATGATTCCCGCCGATCTCCAGGAACTTGCCCTTGCCCTAAAAACCCTGGTCAACGACTTCCAGTTTGAACGTTTGATTGACATGACTCAGCCCAGGTAGGAGCCCGCATGGTGATGATGCAATCGCAGTCAACCTCCCAGATTACATGTGCCAATATTCTGTTGGTCGATGACACTCCCGATAATCTGCGCTTGCTTGCCAAAATGCTGGAGTCCCAGGGCTATAAAGTCCGGAAAACCACTAGCGGCAAAATGGCACTGCAATCGGCTCATCGCGAACCGCCGGATTTGATTCTGTTGGACATTAACATGCCAGAAATGACTGGTTATGAAGTCTGCCAGCAATTAAAAAACTCTGAAACCACCCAGCAAATTCCGGTGATTTTTATCAGTGCCCTCGATCAATTAGGCGATAAAGTCCGTGCCTTCGATTTAGGTGGGCTAGATTACATTACCAAGCCCTTTCAGGAACAGGAAGTGCTGGTACGAGTGAAAAATCAACTCCTGATTCAACACCAAAAACGCCAACTGCTAGAGCAAAATCAACAATTACAGCAAGAGATTCAAGAACGGCAGCGAGCCGAGGCAGAAGTCCGCCAACTCAACACCAACCTGGAGCAAAAAGTTTACCTGCGGACTCTGGAATTACAGCAGTCACTCAATTTTGAAGCCACCCTGAAACGGATTTCCGATAAAGTCCGGGATTCCCTGGATCCGCATCAAATTCTCCAATCAGCAGTCGAAGAATTGGCAAAAGCCTTAGAGGTCAAATGCTGTGATGCCGTACTGTACAGTCCAGACCACCTGACTTCCACCATCCGGTATCAGCATGTGCAACCCGGCTTACCAACCACGCAGGGACAAACATTCCTGATCTCAGATGTGCCAGAACTCTATGAGCAGTTACAGCAAAAATTCTATTTTGCCTTTTGTCAAATTCAACCCAGTCCGATCCGGAATCACTCTGCGATTCTAGCCTGTCCGATTTTTGATGATCAGGTAGAACAGCAGGGCACATTAGGAGATTTGTGGTTATTCAAGCCGATCGCAGCTGAGTTTGTGGAACCCGAGATTCATTTAGTTGAGCAGGTTGCCAACCAATGCGCGATCGCTCTGCGGCAAGCTCGCCTCTATGAAGCGGCACAGGCTCAGGTCAAAGAGTTACAACGCCTGAGTCAACTTAAAGACGATTTTCTCTACACCATCTCCCACGAACTGCGTACCCCGATCGCCAATATCAAACAGGTGGTTGAGATGCTAACCATCTTGACCAATTATGGACAAGGTGGCATCACGGATCCGCCACAACTGGAAATGGATAGCGATCGCGTTACCCAATATTTCGCAGTCTTGCAGGAAGAATGCGATCGCGAACTAGAACTGATTGAAGACCTGCTGAAACTACAACATTTAGAAGCCGGAACCTACCCGATTCAAGTGACAACTGTGAATTTGCGGGATTGGATTCCCCATGCTTTGGAACCATTTCAGTTACGCACTCGCCAACAACAACAACAGTTAGAACTCCAATTAGCCAACGATTTATTCCCCGTCGCGATCGATCTGCCCAGTTTCAGTCGCATCCTGCAAGAGTTAATTAACAATGCTTGCAAGTACACTCCAGGCGGAGAAAAAATTACTGTCACCGTCAGCACGATCGCCGGGGATACCACCCTAAGTACGCTACCCACATTGTTGATCAGCGTTAGCAACACAGGGGTTGAAATTGCGGAAACGGAATTAGCCCGGATTTTTGATAAGTTCTACCGCATCCCCAATCATGACCCCTGGAAACATGGCGGAACGGGGTTAGGGTTAGCACTGGTGAAAAAATTGGTGGAGCAACTCAACGGTAGAATTTGGGTGGAGAGTGCTAATAACCTCACCTGTCTCACCGTTGCGCTACCACTGTAGACTCATCCCTTGCTGCCAGCATTCATGCCTATGTCAGGGAATCGTTCAGTGATTTCATTTTCCTTTCCAGGCAAGCCAATAATTTTGGTGATAATTGAGGGTATAGACCAAAGTAGAGTTCGGTTCCCTTAGCTTGATAGTTGTCAGTAGATTGCTGTTTCACCTGTATCTTCATGGCTTTCCGGCTTTCCAACCACTGGTTTTATCGCTTTGATCGGAAAATCTCGCTCCGCCTGGTACTAATTGTACCGTTTGTGTTGCAAACCGTAGGTGCAGTGGGAGTTGTTGGATACCTGTCCTTTAAGAATGGTCAGGAGGCAGTCGCCAATCTAGCACATCAAATCATGGAGCAGGTGAGCGATCGCATCACCCAGAAACTCGACATTTGCCTGGACACCCCCCATCAAATCAATCGGCTTAACACCGATGCGGTGCGGCAGGGTTGGACGAATCCTCAGAATTTATCTACCCTCGAAGTATTTTTGGCGACTCGATTAGAGCAATATCCAGAAGTCGCAGGGATTCAGTTTGGCGACCCCTCAGGTCATTTTAGAGCCGTCAATCGATCGCCTGCACCGAGCTTAGAGGTTGCCAGTCCGGAACACCCAGACCTGATCTACCGCTACACGTTAGAGTCGGGAGGTAAACGGGGGGCGCTCCTCCAAACGGCTTCTAGCCGCGATGAGCAGATCGATCGCAACTGGTATCAGCAGGCAATCACAACGGGTCAACCCGGTTGGAGTCAACCCCTACAATCAGCCACCGCCACCAATCAACTGGTGATCAAAGCGTTTCAGCCAGTTTACCAACCCACCACCAAAGCCTTAATTGGCGTGTTCTCGGTCAACCTGGGGCTAGATCATATCAGCGATTTCCTCAAAACCATTAATGTGGGTCAATCCGGTGCCGTCTTCATCCTCGATCGCCACGGTCAATTGATTGCCGCCTCTACTGAGGAAAAACTATTTCGTCTGATCAAAAACACTCGACCCCAACAATTACGGCGGTTTAGCCTCCACGATAGCCGCCATTTCCTCAGTCAGCAGACTGGGCAATATTTACACGATCGCATCCCTAACTTTGCCACCCTCACCACCAGTCAACCCTTTGAGTTTGTGGTCGATGGAGAAATTCACTTTGGGCAGGTTACCCCATTCAAAGATCGGTATGGCTTGGACTGGTTGATTGTCACCGTCGTGCCAGCCTCCGAATTTATGCAGCAGATCTATGACAACACTCGGACAACGATGTTGCTCTGTCTAGCCGCTCTTACCGTGGCAATTTTGTTTAGTTTACTCACCGCCTCCTGGATTGCCAAACCCATTTTGCGCTTAGCTCGCGCCAGTCGCAACTTAATGCTTGGTCGTTGGGAATATCCCTTAAAAGAAGACACCTGGCTAACTGAACTAGAAATTCTTAACCACTCGTTTAACCAAATGGTGCATGAGATCGAACGATCGTTCGATCATGTGCAGACCGCCCTGGAAGAATCGAAAGAAAAATTTACAACAATATTTCGTGCCAGCCCCGACCCGATCGCCATTATTTCCCTAACGAACGACCGGATTCTGGATGTCAATAATCGGTTAGCCGAGTTCTATGGCTACTTTTATGACGAGATCATTGGTTATACCCCCTTAGAACTCAAGCTATGGCATCGTCTAGAAGACCGCCAGCACTTCCAAACCTTACTGCGAACTCAGGGCAGTGTACGGAATCTGGAAGTTGAGCAATGCCTCAGATCAGGAGCCATCCGCACTGTCTTGCTTTCAGCCGAAATCTGTAATTTGGAAGGTAAGGAGTATGCGATCGTGGTCATTCGCGATATTAGCGATCGTAAACAAGTGGAAGCCGAACGCCAGCAAGCCGAAGCCGCTCTCCGCCACAGTGAAGAACGATACCGCGCGATCGTGCAAGATCAGACAGAATTAATCTGTCGATATTTACCCGACACCACCATTTTGTTTGCTAATGATGCCTACTGCCGTTACTTTAATGTTGCTCCAGAAGCTATTATTGGCAATAGCTATCAGCCTATGGTGTTTGCGGCTGACCGGGAGCGCGTGACTCAATTGATCCAGTCCATGACTCCAGACAACCCAACAGTCATAATTGAAAACCGGGTGCTGATCAATGGCGAACTACGTTGGACTCACTGGGTAAATCGCTTGATCATTAATCATGATAATGGTTTTATTGAATACCAATCCGTTGGTCGAGATATTACAGACTTGAAACAAAATAGTTAAAGAATAATTACAATCAGGTATAAACCTCAATTTGCCGCCATCCAGGTCATTCTCAACTATCCAGTCAGGCAACTGTCACATATTCTCTAACTCGATTTAATTCCGACCGCTAGCTTAAAGGAATTGATCTTGGAAGAAAAAGCCTGAGACAATGGTAGAGAGAGCAGATGATTAGGAAAACTAACTATGTAACTCTTAAACGGGCGATCGCAGAAATGGGTATGGCGGATCAGGTAGACACTAGAGCCAGCATCTTAATCGTCGATGACCAACCGGATAACTTACGGGCACTTTCAGCCATTCTGCAATATGAAGGCTTCAAAGTTAGAAAGGCGGTCAGCGGCACGATGGCGTTGGAAACTATTTATGCTCAGTTACCCGATCTATTGCTATTAGATATCCGAATGCCGCAAATGGATGGATTTGAGGTCTGTACTGCCCTCAAGCAATCTGTCATTACCGCCGACATTCCAATTATCTTCCTCAGTGCTTCCGATGAAATTGAAGATAAAGTCAGAGCATTTGAGATTGGTGGCTGTGATTACATTACCAAGCCCTTCCAGTCCCCAGAAGTGTTAGCTCGCATTAATCACCAACTAACGATCCAACAACAACATCGACGGTTAGCCGAACTTTATCATCAAGTTCAATATTTTAATATTCAACTCGAACAACAAGTCCAGGAACGCACCCAAGAGCTACAACAAGCCCTTGAAGAACTCCAAAAGCTGAATCGCCTTAGAGATGATTTTCTCAGCACGATTTCCCATGAGTTACGTACTCCTTTAACCAATATCCGTATGGTGGTGCAAATGCTGATGATCGCGACTCAGCAAGGCAAAACGTTCTTCGAGAAAATCTCAGATGCCGACCCGCATCAAAAAATTACGCAGTATTTAACCATCTTGCAAGATGAATCCGATCGAGAGTTGAAATTAGTCCAGGACTTGTTAGACTTACAAAATTTGACTACCGATCACCTACCCCTCTGCCTAACCACCATTAATTTATACGAGTGGCTACCAACTACCCTCAATAGCTTTAAACCCCGATTGACCCAGCACCAACAGGCGTTCATCATAGAACTTGGCACCAATTTACCTTTACTAAATACAGATGTTTCTAGTCTTGAGCGCGTATTAACTGAACTGCTGAATAATGCTTGTAAACATACACCCACGGGTGAAATCATTACCGTTACAGTCAAACAACTAGAGCAACAGCAAGTCAATCTTAAATCATCCTTTTTTGCCGGCGAGACAACGGTATCTGTGAAATCTCCTGCCACGATCGCCATTAGTGTCACGAACACCGGAGTTGAAATTCCTCCCGCCGAATACGATCGCATTTTTGACCCGTTCTATCGGGTACTGGGTGACGATCCCTGGAAACAGGGAGGGACAGGGTTAGGATTAGCCTTAGCCAAGCGGCTAGTCGAACACTTGCAAGGATCAATTCGGGTCACTAGCCACCAGAACAGCACCTGTTTTACGATCGAGCTACCTGTGCTACCCATTTAACCGAGGCATTTCTACGGCAATTACGTCAAAAATCGCTCTTGCGACAGATCGATCACTCCATTAGTCCCCATCATTAGTGAGAGGGGAGAGTCATTGCTACTACTTAGGATAAGGTGTCAACCCAGCTCAACAGTAGATCAATGTCGCTGCTGTAGCTGCCCTAGCCTAATGAGATGACATCATGAGCGATACCACAGTAACGAAAGTCAGTGCCCATTCCGCCCCTAAAGGCAAGATGGGACAAAAGTATTTAGCGATCGGCAAACAACTTTCCATGCGTCTATGGGAAGCAGAACCACCCGCCGAAGCCAAACCTGCCAGCCAACGCGACTATGAAACTGTAGGATATGTGATTCAGGGACGAGCCGAACTCCATCTAGAGGGGCAAATGGTCTTACTAGAACCAGGACACTCCTGGGTTGTGCCAGCCGGAGCCAGCCATACCTACAAAATTCTGGAACCCTTTACTGCCGTAGAAGCCACCTCTCCCCCAGCCGAAGTTCATGGTCGAGACGAATAGCGTCCTATCAGGCATGGGAACCCCGCCCCTAATTTTGGAGGAGCCAAACCTCTAAGGTCTCCAGGGTTGGGAGATTTAGGAGCTACGAAAACCAAACCACAGGGTATAGTTTGCTTCCCAAATAACACGTTTGCTACAAACAAATTTGTTAAGAACTATGCCCTAAAAAAACATTAACTTCTCCAACAAGAGTTTGAGTAGATAAAAGTTATGCACCCAGTCAATATATGTTTAAATTTAACAAGCTCTCGTTGGCAAAATCCTACACTATGGATAGAGTTAAATCTTAGATAGGTGTTAGTAAAACTGTAAGCATAAGTTCTTGAAATCAACGGATAGCCATCTAATTTGTGTGATGCGATCGATGTGATTGAAATCGTTGATTCACAGAATTTATTGCTGATTTGAGGATTTTCAGATGACTGGACAGATGTGCTGGCTACGTAAATTTGGCACAAATGGTGCACTCATTCTCCATCTTCGCTTAGAGTCGCACCAGCCTTGGAGACCCTACACACACTTCGCTGGAATTGCCGTTCCCGATTACCCCATTCCCAACGGTTCCAAAGGCTGGGCAACCTACCAAAAACTGTTTAACGCCGGATGGATCTTAATTCCCACTAGCCAGGGGGCAACCGAATCAAACAACCCCTCACTCGCCGCCTAAGTGTTAGACATCAACCAGTGGGCTTCAGCTATTCGTAGATTCCTCCGTCCAAACCTGTGGGTTGAGGACACTAGGCAAAGTGAAGTAAAATGTACTGCCCTCCCCAAAGTTACTTTCCACCCAAATTTGTCCGCCATGTTGTTCGATAATTTTGTAACAGATCGCTAATCCCAACCCCGTTCCTCCTTTTTCACGGGAATCAGATGCATCCACTTGCTGGAACCGCTCAAAAATAGTGGCTAATTTATCAGTAGGAATGCCTCGCCCTTGATCTTTGATCGCAAACAGCACTGACGGCACAGCCGAAATAGGTGGAGACAATGGAAGGAATAGGGAAGCCAATTGTTTATCCCCCCTATCCTCCCCATCTCCTGACTGCCATATCCTAGCCGATAGCCAAACCGTACAGCCCCGTTCTGAGAACTTAATGGCATTGCTTAACAGGTTAGTCAGCATTTGGATCACAGCATCGGCAGATGCCCAAACCGATAGCGGCGAGACGGGCGGCACCAGCACCAACTGAATCTGCTGGTTTTCAGCACTACCCTGCATTGTATCGATCGCAGCCTGCATTAACGTCGTCACATCACATGCCTGCATCGTTAACGACATACTGCCCGACTCTAACCGTTGTAAATCCAGGATATCGTTGACCAACCGTACCAGGCGATCGGTTTGCTCAGAGGCAACCTGCAACATTCGTTTGACTTTATCCGGTTTATTATCATACACCCCAGCCGCCAGTAGTCCCAACGACCCTCGGATGGCTGTGAGTGGGGTTCGCAGTTCGTGACTGACGATCGAAATAAACTCACTTTTCATTCGTTCTAACGCTCGTTGCGCCGTAATATCTCGAATAATTTTGGATGCCCCAATAATCTTGCCAAAGGCATCTTTGACCGGAGAAATTGTCAGCGCCACATCAATGAACGTCCCATTGCGATGCTGGCGGACTGTCTCGTGGTGATGGACACGTTCGCCCCGTTGTAACTGTTGCAGCATTTGGCGCTTCTCTTCCCAACGATCGACTGGAATAATCGCCCGAATGGATTGACCCACAATTTCGGTAGCCGCATAACCAAACAACCGCTCGGCACTGGCATTCCAACTGATCACTATGCCGTCTAGCGTCTCACTAATAATGGCATCTTCCGAAAATTCCACGATCGCTGCCAGTTGGGACATCGACGCTTCCGCCTGCTTGCGATCGCTAATATCGCGCAGAATCGCCGTCACAATATAGTCATCACCCAGTTGCAGTTTGGAAATCGAGGCTTCCGCCGGAAATTCACTCCCATCTTTACGCCGACCCACAATTTCCCCCCGTTCACCCATCCGTCGCGCTTTCCCCTCCGACAGAGCGAACCGCTGGATCTGGTGATAATGAGAGGTGGTAAAGCGTTCTGGTAGCAGGATACTCAACGGTTGCCCTAAAACTTCCGTCGCTGTGTACCCAAATACCCTCTCAGCCCCTTGATTGAACAGAGTAATCTGCTGATTGGCTTCGATCGAAATAATGGCATCGTTGGCAATATCTAAAATGCCAGCAAATCGAGCCTGTGAGGCTTGTAATGCTTGTAAAGTCTGCAATAGTCGATCGTTGAGTTGCGTTAGTTCTACGGTGCGGTCTTGCACTCGCTGTTCTAATTCTGCCTTCGCCTGATGTAACGCCAACTCAGCCTGTTTGCGATCGGTCACATCCATAATTGTTCCGGTCATCCGGATTGGCTTTCCGGTTGCGTCATACACACCATGCCCGATTCCTTCTACCCAATGCAAGCTACCATCCGGCCAGATAATGCGATATTCATGCTGATAAGTCAGACTTGCCTGTAAAGCGTGTTGGATTGCCTGCGTAATTCCGCCTCGATCGTCCGGATGAATCCGCGCCTCAAAGCTTTCATACTTGCCATCAAACGTATTGGGAGCAAAGCCAAATAACTGCTCATGTTCCGGTGACCAGGTAATCTCCCCCGTGACAATATTCCAGTCCCACATGCCCATCCGGGCTGCTGCTAACGCCATTTTGAGTTGGTTAGCATTTTCAGTGTGCAGTTGTTGACTCAGGCGTTCTACCTGGTGCTTACTAAAGCGTAAATTGGTGCTTAACAGATTGATCATAGAAGCCACAACAACAAAGATGGCTAACCAGAGCACATCATTCGGGTGACTCATTTTGAACTGTTGTAACGGTGGGAGTAGCCAGTAGTTGATTACACCGGCGGATAGGAGAACGGTAACGATCCCAGGTTGCCATCCTCCATACCAGGAGCTAGCGATCACCGCCAGGTAGAAAAATGCTGCCGTTGGTCGGCTTAAAACAGGGCTTAGCCACAATGTCAGCAGTAAAGCGATCGCGACAGCAGCAATAGACACAACATAGGGAGCAACACGACGGTACATGATCTATACCCACAGGGGATGAGACTGGTTAGAAGATGTAGATCCTGAAAAGTTTTGGGAAAGATTTATTTCGCCTCCATCCAGTTACTTCCGGCATGAATTTCTACCATTAATGGGATAGACAGTTTTACCGCCGATTCCATTGTTGACTGAATTGTCGATTTTAATGTATCCCATTCCTCAAGCGGCATTTCTAATATCAGTTCATCATGGACTTGCAACAACATCCGGGCATTGTACCCCGCTAACTGCTGCTGAAGTTTAACCATTGCCACTTTAATGATGTCCGCACTCGATCCTTGAATCGGGGCATTTGCCGCTGCCCGCAGGAGTTGAGCATCATTCTTATCACGGGTTTTAATACTATCCAGATTTAATTCCTGAGGAGGCATACCTCGCAATTTCTTGAGTTCCGAACCCGCAAAGTTAAAGTATCGTCGCCGTCCCAGAATCGTTTCCACATACCCCTGGGCGATCGCCTCTTGCTGCATTTGCTTCAAATAACGGAATACCCTGGAATAGCGTTCATTAAAGCGATCGATAAAGGTTTGGGCTTGTTTACGAGCGACATTCGCTTCCCGAGCAAACCGCGAGGCTCCCATGCCATAAATCACCCCAAAGTTGATAATTTTACCTAACCGCCGTTCTTCTACCGTGACAGCCTCCTTCTCAAACAGCAGTTGTGCGGTCAACGTATGCACATCTTGTCGATTTTGGTATGCCTCAATTAACACAGGTTCTTGACTCAGGTGCGCTAAAATCCGGAGTTCAATCTGGGAATAATCAGCCGCCACAATCACCCAACCCGGTTCTGGAATAAACGCTTTGCGAATTTGCCGACTAAAGGCTGTACGAATCGGAATATTTTGTAGATTCGGGTTCGATGAGGACAAGCGACCTGTAGCGGTAATCGTTTGGTTGAAATTGGTATGAACTCGCTCAGTATCCTGCCGCATCAGGTTAGGCAACGCATCAACATAGGTAGACTTCAGTTTTGCCAAAGTGCGATGGTCAACAATCACATCAATCACCGGGTGATCACCCTGCAATTTCTCCAATACCACGGCATCCGTAGAATACCCCAACGTCGTTTTGCGGGACTTCTTGCGATCGAGTCCTAACGTCTCAAACAACAATTGACTTAACTGTTTTGGAGAACTGAGATTAAAGGTTGCACCGGCTATTTCATAAGCCCGTTGTTCAATTTCCGCTAACTCTTGCTCCAAATGTTGAGATAGTTCCTTCAAATAGGCACAATCAATGCGCACTCCCAACGCTTCCATCGCCGCCAACACTGGTTCTAAGGGTTGCTCTACATTTAAAAGTAATTGTTTTAGGGCTGGAGTTTGTTCTAGTTCTGCCATCAAAATTGGCATCAGTTGAAACGTGGTATAAGCATCCATCCCGCAGTAATCCGCTACGGCTGGAATCTCGATGTCCGCGATCGTTTTACCTTTAGGAACCAATTGTTCATAGCTTTTCGCAATGATCCCTAGATGCTTGCGTCCTAAATCACTTAAATTGTGACTTTCCTCCGGATTAATCACATAACTGGCTAACAGCGTATCGAAGACAACACCATCCAGCTGAATTCCTTGAAATTGCAATACCAGGCGATCGTACTTGGCATTCTGCAACACCTTCGGATAGTTCGGATGCTCCAGGATTGGGCGCAACGCCTCTAATACCAGATCGCGATTCAAATTGGCACCATTTGTATGCCCGATCGGGATATAAGCCACTTGATTCGGCTGATTTCCCCAACAACAACCAATCCCCACCAACCCGGCATCACGCGGTTCCAGAGAAGTCGTTTCCGTATCCCAGGCAACGGGTGTTTCCGGGTGGTTGCGCGTTTGTAACGATTGCACCAAAGTTTGCAGTTTTTCTGGCGTGTCAATAATCTGGGGAGTCAGGACGATCTTCGGTTTGCTACGAGCGAGTTCGGTTTCTTCCGGGCTAAAGAACCACAGATCATCATCCTCCTGCGCGATCGTCAGTCCCTCAATCTGTGGTCGTTCAGGTAAAGCGTCTAGTGTTGTCTCCACCTCCGCGATCGCTTCTACTGAACTACCGCCAAACTGTTGTTGAAGTTTTTGAAACCGCTTAATAAACGAACGAAACTCTAGCTTTTCTAAAAAGGGTAGAACCACATCTTGATCAAACCCTTTTAATCTACAATTCTCTAGCTCAATATCAAGTGGCACATCCAGATGAATTTGTGCCAGATATTGTGAGTGCAGGGCATTATCTCGTCCCTCCTCCAGCTTCTTGCGGGTGGCTCCCTTAATCTGCTCGATCGCCGCATACACCTGCTCTAGCGAACCATAGGTATTCAGCAATTGAGTTGCTGTCTTCTCCCCAATACCGCGCACCCCAGGAATATTATCCGAAGAGTCACCACACAGCGCTTTAAAATCCACGACCTGCGACGGTAACACCCCCATCTTAGCCTTCACCTCCTCCACGCCAAACTCCTTAGGGGGAGGGGTACCTTTACCAAACGTGCTGCTGAGATACAACACTTTGACAGTTTCATCCGGATCAATTAATTGAAATAAATCCCGATCGCCACTCAGAATCCTGACCTGAAATCCATTCTGGCTGGCACGACGAGCTAGCGTCCCAATAATGTCATCCGCCTCATAACCAGGAGCCGTCAGCACAGGCAAATTCAAAACTGCTAATAACTCTTGCAGATTTGCCAGGTTAGGTAAAAAATCCTCCGGCACATCCGGTCTTCCCGCCTTATAAGTGGTATCTGCTTCATGCCGAAAGGTTTTCTCCCCCATGTCAAATGCGATCGCCACATACTGCGGCTGTTCGGTTTCCATCACTTCCAACAATGCCTTCAGGAAACCATAGGCAACACTGGTCGGAATGCCGCTTTTGGTTCTCAGCCCTCCATCACGACCTTTAGCAAACGCAAAATAGGCGCGAAAGGCAAGCGAATGCCCGTCAACGAGAATCAACATGGGTTTGGTGGAAGAAGGATCGGCAGCCAAGGGATTGACCTGAGTGAGTGGATGGACATGCCCCATTGTATCGAGTTCAGCCGGGATCGATAGGGGAGACTTTGATCCCCAAACCGACCTAATTCAAACGGCAGAGGTCGATCGCTCCCTAGATTAAGTCTCTGGTGGGAGGTTTGTCGGTCAATCCTGCCCTAATTTAGGAACTATCAGAGCTAGCAGCCAACATTGCTCTAATGATCAACTCTCTCATGTCAATACAGGATGGTTAGACCATGAAAACTAAGCTGCAATACTGGGAACAAAACAGCGAATTGGAACTATTTGTGAAAATGGCAGCGTTGCCCCTCGCATTTTTAGGATTATTACTTATCCTCAGTCTCACATTGTTCAACTATTCAGAAGCAACTCAGCCAACAGAATTACCCGCGATCGCCTACCAGAATCCCTAGATTAAAACTGCCAATCAAGCTCCATTTCTGAACTATGAATTCCTGCGAATAGTTAGAGGTTTCTGTTACAAGTTTAAGTTTAATAAATTTTAGTGAGTTAGCCGTTTTTGGCTTGAGTCCAGCGTTACAATGGCTTTTCTGATCAAATTTGCCATACATTTCTTGCCTGGTATCACTGCTGACAACATCATGCTAAAAACCTGAAATGGAAAGCAAGAATTGATGTTGATTCTGTAAATCTGGCAGATATACGACAGTCCTGACATACAGAAAAGTATAATGATGGTAGGATTACGGAAGCAAATAATCAGGAAAGCGGAAACTATAGAAGCTAAAGATTGTCTTAATAGTCAGAGGCAATTGTAGTGCTCTCCTATCTCAAGTCAACAGGAGGAACTGATGACGAAACGGCTTGCCAACCTCCATAGCACCACTCACGCCAGAAGCTTACCCCAAACGGGAAATTCTGAACTACCCCTGTTTGTGCAGTGCGCCCTACTCACTGTGGGATTTTTACTCCTAGTCGCGCTATTTCCCTAGGGATTTTCGCCAATTCCTTCACCGAGAAGGATGTTTTCCATCACTCACCCTTAAATATCACGATTGGGCGATCGACTGAGCCGGATGGTCTGGGCTAGGTCGATCGCTATCAATGTAAACCACAATCCGTACTGGGCCATATTGTTGGCGTAACGCCCGTTCTACCCGCTCAATCACAGTTCGGGTCACACTGGCAAATTCGGGATGCAGGATCAGGTGCATTTCGACATACACCAGGCGACCAACAATGCCCCGCGATCGTAAGTCGTAACAATGCAGAATTCCTTCCACTTGATGAATAGTTTTTGCTAACGCCTCCGGCGCGATCGCCACCTGCTGTAACATCGACGGCAACTGTCGGTTGAGTAACTGCCAACCATTCAGCATCAGTAAAGCCACCATCACCAACGTCAGGATCGGATCAATCCAGGTCAGTCCTTGCCAAATTCCGACCAATCCTCCCAACACGAACAACGCTAACCAGCTATCCTGCAAACTATGCGCCACACTCATACGCAGAGTTGAACTTTCCAGAAGCCGAGCCTGTAACCGAATAAAAAAGCTAAGACAAAAGCTAATGGCTGCCGCCAATCCCAGAATTTGGATTAATGGTAGGGTAATTTTGATCGGGAACTGAATCCCCGGATTCAACACCAGTAATTGCAATTGTTGCACCGCGATCGCCAGCAAGTTAAATCCCGCAAACCCCAAAAAGGCAACCAGCAAAAAGGTCAAAACCGCTTCGACCTTACTATGTCCCCACAAATCCCGTTCAATGCCATGCCGCGACGATACGGCGACCAGGCTCAAGAAAATACTAAAGCCACTCAGTAGCGTATGTAATGCCTGGGACACTAAACTCATCGACTGGGTTGCCCAACCAATCCATAGCTTCATTGCCAACACTAATAATGTTAACCATAGGACTGCCAGCAGTACCCGATGGCTCGCCCGACGACGACCCTGGACTTCACTCATAGCTCACACCTGGATTCATGCCGTCTTCATTATCGGCAGTCATTCCCAGGATGCACGAAAAAATTGCAGATTGTTCGCTAGTGATCTGACCAAGCGTTCAAGATTTGGGCGATCGCGGTTCATCTCTATTCCCCCTTGCATGATCAATCCAATCTGTCCCGACATGACAACTGCCATACGGTGATCGATCGCCCTGTATCCGAACGAAACGGATGATCAATGTTAGCCTCAATAATGAATTCACGGGAAATTGAGTCATCATCATGCAGCAATCACCTGCTAGTCAGCCCACCCAGTCCGTCAGTGCTAACCCGGCTGATATCCGCTTACTCGTTTTAGATATTGATGGCACGATCGCGGGGATCTCCAACCAGATTAATGCCTCCGTCAAACAGGTCGTTCAGGCGGTGCAAGCTAAAGGCATCAAAGTCGCGATCGCCACCGGGCGCATGTATCGCTCAGCCTTACGATTCCATCATGACCTGGGAGCCGATCTACCGTTAATGACGTACCAAGGGGCACTGATTCAAGACCCAACCACTCAAACCGTCCTCCGCCACTGGACAGTTCCCAAAGATCTCGCGGCTCAACTGCTGGATTATTTTGAACAACCCGAACTCCGGGATCTGCTCTCCGTTCACTTTTACATTCAGGATCAGTTGTATGTGCGTGAACTCAGTCCCGAAAGTCGGAGTTATGCTACCCGTTCAGGCATTCAACCAATCGCCGTTGGCGATCTACGCACCACCCTCGATCGAGAACCCACCAAAGTCTTGGCACTGACGGATGATGCCCTGTTGATCGATCGCATTCTGGGACATCTGCGGGCACAGTACACCCCCGCCGAACTCTATCTCACAACCTCCGTTGCCACTTTTTTTGAGGCGACCAATCCCCTAGTCAATAAAGGAACCGCCGTCCGCTATCTGGCAGAAGAGTATTTAGGTCTGCAACCCCATCAGGTCATGACCATTGGCGACAATTTTAATGATCTCGAAATGCTTCAGTATGCCGGAATTGGTGTAGCGATGGGAGATGCCCCAGATGATGTTAAAGCGATCGCCGATTGGGTGGCTCCCAGTGTAGAGGAAGATGGAGCGGCTGTGGCGATCGAGAAATTTTTACTGTGATGTCACTGGAATTTAAATCAGAAAGAGCGCCGACGACTGTCCGTGTTTCGTCTCGGCGCTCTCGCTGGTTCGCTCCTCACACCCCTAGACTATAACCGACTGTCATAGATTTGTCATCTGATCGAAACATTGGAAGAACTTATTTTTAGAGCTAACTATTATCTTTAAAACTAATACAAGCTGGAACTTTAAGATCAGAAAGAGCGCCGACGACTGTCCGTGTTTCGTCTCGGCGCTCTCGCTGGTTCGCTCCTCACACCCCTAGACTATAACCGACCGTCATAGATTTGTCATCCTTTTGTCATATCAGAAATAGTTATTTGAGTCCCACCTGCCAGGTTGTGCCCTGCTGTTGGGCTTTCAGCGTTTTACAGGATCTGAGGAATGCCGAATATTTCTGTGGTATGGCTAATTTCTTAATCACTGCGGTGATTGGTTGTTGATAAACCCGATAAAACTGAGTACCCAACACATTGATGTCCACCCAACCGTTTGCAGTCGCCTTAGCCAGTGGCTTGAGTAGCTCAACGATCGATTGTTCTAACTCAGCGGCAGTTTGGGGTAGGGGCGGCGTTTGAGGTTGTGGTGGTTGCTTGGCTAGGTCAGAGCTGGTTTGAACAGCTACACTTTGACCTTGTCCATTATTTTCTAAGCTGATCGCTCCTGAGTTAGCTGGCTGAATTGGTAACTCAAATAGGGTAATGAATGGTTCTGTTTCTTCTGAAGGTTGATGGACGACAAAGTCCGTTGGTCGATCGGTAAATAGATCTCTTGCCTTTTTGCCTGGACAGTAAGTTGATAGCATTTGGCTGATCGTAATTCCCGTGTGTTGCTTGAACAGTTGGGACACTCTCGACAATCTGATCCATAGATTAGAGATCCGAGCCTGTTCAGCCTGGATCAACAGTTTGAGTTGGGCTATTCCCTCTTCCAATGTTGGTATTTCAGGGGCAGGGCTATCAGGGTAAGTCTTAATTTCTCCTGTTTCGGAGTTCAGGATGGTCACAGCGTCGTTTTGCTTCCGCACCTGATAGACGATTAAGCCCTTCTGCCGCAGTTTGGTGCAAAGGCTGGTCATGACTTTATCAGAGGAGCAGACTAAAATCTCGCGGGCAGTTGGGTAATGTTCGTGGATGGACGACCCGATCGCAATCATCTTGCCATCCGCCATATCATTCCCGGATGGAACATGCATCAGGTCATAGCCGCGATCGTGTAACTCCTGATCATACTTGCCTAATTTACGCCAGTTGGCAAAGGCAATTTTCACCCGGAGGGGATGAGTGCAGGTGTTGGCGAGAAATTTTTCAGTTTCCAGATCGGGTTGCAGGTTTTCGGCATCCAATAGCAGAATCGCGATCTCGCTGAGATGGGTTTTTGGACGATCGAACGTTTCCGTTGAAGCGGGTTGGGAAGTTGTTGGATCGACTGGCTGGGTCGTGTCAGGATGGAGGAGTTCGCGAACTTGTTGGGTGAGTGTTGGAAAGGCAACAGACTCGAACCAGGCAGGCAGCAATAGTAACTTGAGAACTTTTTCGATTTCCTGGATTAGCTGATCAGTCGTGGCGATCGCCGCCAACTTTGCCGATAGTTTTTCAATAAACACCTGAGTATGAGCCGGATGCTGCCAGGGTAACGCTCGGCACTTTTCCACCAGCAGTTCGGGAGTTTGGTCATGGACGACGGCGATCGCCCGAGTAATAGCAGTACAAATCTGACGCAGGATCGTAGGGTCGTTCACAGGCAGTGGTGCGATCGGCAATACCAATAAGGATCCTCTACAGGAAAAAGTCAAGTTTTTCCGGGTCAAGCGGGGTGGAAACGTCTCTTGGATGTCAATTAATCCTTTGAATGTAAAAAATCAGTAAATTTACTGTCTTGGGATAGGTAAATTCCTAGAACTTCCCATATAACTAGAACAGTAACGAATCAGGACTGGCAACTGAGTGGAATGCGAGGCTTGTCCAGCTAGGTTTCCTGTAGGTCAACTCACTTGAGGTAATGATTGACCGTATCTTCTAAGTGAATGCTTTCAGGTGATGTCCTAGCCAAGCAAGACATATTCAGTTGACTGAAACTGAAGTAGAGGGTGTCTTGTTCTATCTACCGTCGGTGCACTGCTAGATTACATGCCTCATTTACAAAAGCAGGCTGTAATTCAGGGTTCATTTCAGCTACGTGAGATCGAACATCTGTCCCTTAAGCTATTAACGTATGAAACTTCAAACACCTGTGTTTTCTGCGGTAGCGATCGCAGCCGCTCTGTCGGTAATTGCTGTAGCACCAGAAGCGGTCAATGCTGCCAGCATCACGCACGAAACCTCCTCCTTCTCCTTTAGTAGTAATGACTATGATGATGGGTGGTATTTTCTGGGCAGCAGCCCCTTACCTTATTTCAACGCGGCCCTGGGCACTTTAAACAGCGTCACCTATCAAATCTTAGGTGACTCTACCGCCAGCATCGCAGTAACCAACAATGATGACCAAGACCGATACATCTCGGCAGGAGTTTCCACCTATGGTTATGCTTACCTTATGCCGCAGGGGAATTGGTGGTGGAGTGGGTACAATAACGGAGCTTATGCATCTGTTTACCAGACGCTGACACCAGGGGCAACGGCATCGGACAGCCAAACTAATAACTGGTTCGGCTCATACCCATCCACCTACACCGATAGCTATGCCTTGGGGCAATTTACCGGAGCAAGCAACTTTGACGTTAACTTCTATGGAAGTTTAGACTCTTGGGTCAACAATGTTCGTAATGTTTCAGTCAGCTCAGCTTCAACCAGTGGGCTAAGAGCCGCTATCACCTACGACTACACCCCCGTTCCGACCCCCGCCCTGCTACCTGGACTCCTAGCAATGGGGGTCGCGGCAATCCGTAAACGGAAAACTGAAGTGGATGGTTAATTTCACCCAATGTTTGGGGTTCTGAAAAGGTTAAACGCATAAAACGGAATGTCGTTATTCTGAGGGAGGACTATTGCTTTAGTCCTCCTTTTGCATCAGCTTTCTGCCAAATTAACCAATTCAACCAATGGGGAACGGTCATAGTTGTCAGCGATCGTGTACCGATCGCCCTCGGAGCTTCATAATGAAGATGGACGCTTTACATTGCTTCACAACATGGCAAGAGATCTGCGGGGTTTTATCAAACTGCTGGAACAACGGGGACAACTGCGGCGCATCTCCGCGTTAGTCGATCCGGATTTGGAGATTGCCGAAATTTCTAACCGGATGTTGCAGTGTGGGGGACCGGCTCTGCTGTTTGAACGGGTCAAAGGATCACCCTATCCGGTAGCGACGAACCTGATGGGCACAGTGGAGCGGATCTGCTGGTCGATGAATATGCAGCAGCCGGAAGAATTGGAGGATCTAGGTAAACGGCTGGCGATGTTGCAACAACCCAAACCCCCGAAGAAACTTGGGCAGGCGATCGAGTTTGGTAAGGTGCTGTTTGATGTGCTGAAAGCCAAGCCGCAACGGGATTTATTTCCAGCCTGTCAGCAGGTGGTGGTCAAAGATAATGCGGTGGATCTGAACCAGATTCCGATGATTCGCCCCTATGCGGGGGATGCGGGCAAGATCATTACCCTGGGATTAGTGATCACGAAGGATTGCGAAACTGGCACACCGAATGTCGGCGTATATCGGCTTCAGCTTCAGTCCAAAAATACGATGACAGTGCATTGGCTCTCGGTGCGAGGGGGAGCTAGACATTTAAGAAAAGCGGCGGAACAGGGGAAAAAGCTGGAAGTCGCGATCGCGTTAGGCGTTGATCCCCTAATCATCATGGCAGCCGCAACGCCGATTCCGGTGGATTTATCGGAATGGTTGTTTGCCGGATTATATGGGGGTTCCGGGGTGAATCTGGCGAAATGTAAAACAGTAGACCTAGAAGTACCTGCCGACTCCGAATTTGTCCTGGAAGGGACGATTACCCCAGGCGAGATGTTACCGGATGGGCCATTTGGTGATCACATGGGCTATTACGGTGGGGTGGAAGATTCACCGTTAATCCGCTTCCATTGCCTGACGCACCGTAAAGATCCGATCTATCTCACAACCTTTAGCGGTCGTCCACCCAAGGAAGAAGCGATGATGGCGATCGCGCTCAACCGCATCTATACCCCAATTCTGCGGCAACAGATTCCTGAGATTGTTGATTTCTTTTTGCCGATGGAAGCCTTGAGCTATAAGGCGGCGGTGATTTCGATCGATAAAGCCTATCCGGGGCAAGCTCGTCGTGCCGCCCTGGCATTTTGGTCAGCCTTACCCCAGTTTACCTACACCAAATTCGTGATTGTGGTGGACAAGTCGATCAATATTCGCGATCCGCGTCAGGTGGTGTGGGCGATTAGCTCCAAAGTAGATCCCTCGCGGGACGTGTTCATTCTGCCGGATACGCCATTTGATACGCTGGATTTTGCCAGTCAAAAGCTCGGTTTAGGCGGACGCATGGGCATTGATGCCACCACTAAGATGCCCCCCGAAACGGAACATGAATGGGGTGAAGTGTTGGAATCTGATCCATCCGTAGCGGCAATGGTCGATCGCCGGTGGGCAGAATATGGCTTGGCAGACATTAACCTCAGTGAAGTCAATCCCAATCTGTTTGGTTACGAAGTCGGTTAGATCGCTGACAATCCCGATCGCGCTCTAGATGCCGCCTATCAATCCGGTTGCCGATCCTGCTGCAAGGGATTGCCTGGTTTTCGGATGGTAAAGGAGATCGATCGGGGCGATGGGGCACTCGGTTTCCGGAGCGTGAATGACACTGGGCGGGTCGATGGTTTGGCGGCGGTTTCGGATTGCACCGGAGCAGCGGCATTCTGGTTGAGTGTTCCTGAGTTTGGGGGCGGAGAAGGCAGAGGCGGTTCCTCATAGTCCAAATGAAAGGGTAGATCGGTTAACTTGTCATAATTAGAGGCAACCGCCAAAAACACACCGCCCAGAATAAACACTGGCAACGGTAACGAGAATTGCTTCATCCACTGAAACAACTCGGCAGCACCAAACAGCAAAATAAAGCAGGTTAACCAAACTCGCATCTGCCTATCCCGGACTGACTTCCATACATAAGGACGACTACTTTGCAGGATACTCGATATTTTCAGTTTTGACCGGGGAAAAACCACGGTTGAGCCATCAGGCTCACAGCTAAACTAGGGTGATGGGTTGGGGCATACAGGATGGAAAATTTAGAGCAAGTTACTCCAGAAACGATTCAGCGGGTAGTAGAACTGCGCCAATTGGTGCAGAAAGCCAGTTATGCCTACTATGTGCTGGACGAGCCGATCATGGAAGATTCAGTCTATGACAAGCTGTATTATGAACTGCTGGATCTCGAAACTCGCTACCCAGAACTGATTACCCCCGACAGCCCCACCCAGCGCGTCGGTGAGCGTCCTGCCAGTCAGTTCACCTCCGTTAGACATAACATTCCGCTATACAGCCTGGAAAATGCCTTTGGTAATGAGGATTTGGCAAAGTGGCAGGAACGCTGGCGACGGGTGGCTCCGGCTGTAACTGAGTTTGACTATGTGTGTGAACTAAAAATTGACGGTTCCTCGATCGCCCTCACCTACGAGAACGGCGTTTTAGTCCGGGGAGCTACCCGAGGTGATGGCATTGCCGGAGAAGATATCACCCAGAACGTCAGAACCATTCGATCGATTCCGTTGCGCCTCAATCTAGAGAATCCTCCCCCCTTAGTCGAAGTGCGGGGGGAAGCCTTCCTGCCCTTAGCCTCCTTTGAAGCGATTAATCAGGAACGGGAAAGAGCGGGCGAAGCGTTGTTTGCCAACCCCCGCAATGCCGCCGCCGGAACCCTACGGCAACTAGACTCAAAAATTGTGGCGCGACGCAAGTTAGACTTTTTTGCCTACACACTGCACTTACCCCCGGCAGGAACACCAGCCAATCAGACGACTGACCAGATCCAGCTAAATTTGCTGGCTGAACCCAAAGACCTGAATCCTGAATTCGCTACCACCAATGACCCGGAACTGCCCACTCCCCAAAGCCAATGGGACGTGTTGCAAACCCTGAAACATTTAGGATTTCGGGTGAATCCGGAAGGAGCGTTGTGTCCCTCGCTCTCAGCCGTACAGGACTATTGCGATCGCTGGTCAACGGAGCGCACCCAACTGCCTTATATGACCGATGGAGTCGTAGTTAAGGTCAACTCCCTTGCCTTACAACATCGTCTGGGCTTTACCCAAAAATTCCCCCGTTGGGCGATCGCCCTCAAGTATCCTGCCGAAGAAGCCCCAACGATCGTTGAACGGATCAGTGTCAATGTGGGACGGACGGGAGCCGTCACCCCCCTGGCAGAAATGCGACCCGTTCAGTTAGCCGGAACCACCGTCTCACGGGCAACTCTGCATAACCGCGATCGCATTGCCGAATTAGACATCCGAGTAGGCGACACGGTAATCATTCGCAAAGCCGGAGAAATTATTCCCGAAGTGGTGCGGGTGTTGTATGAATTACGTCCCGCCAATACTCAACCCTTCCAGATGCCCAGCCATTGTCCAGAGTGTGGGCAACCGTTGGAAAAGCCTGAAGATGAAGCGGTGACTCGTTGCATTAATACCTCCTGTCCCGCCATTCTCCGGCGATCGTTGGAACACTGGGCTTCCCGCGATGCTCTGGATATTAATGGATTGGGTGAAAAATGGGTGGTGCAATTAGTTGATCAAGGCTTAGTCCAATCCGTTGCCGACTTATATGATCTCACTACAGATCAACTGCTGACTCTGGAACGGATGGGGCAGAAATCGGCTGAGAAACTCGTGCAGGCGATCGCCGCGTCTAAACAACAACCCTGGTCACGGGTGTTATACGGCTTAGGCATTCGCCATGTTGGCAGTGTGAACGCCCAGATTTTGACCGATCGCTTTCCTAGTGTCGAAGTAATTTTGCAAGCCACGATCGCCGATATTGCCGCCGTTTCTGGCATTGGTGACATCATCGCCCAAGCCGTCCATCACTGGTTCCAAACTCCCGCCAACCAGGACTTGATCCAACGGTTGCAAGCGGCAGGATTACAGTTCGTCGGTGAAAGCAAACCCGTCGCGATCGATCCTGCTACCCAACCGCTCTCTGGTAAAACCTTGGTAATTACCGGCACATTACCCAGCTTAAAACGCGATCAGGCAAAAGCGTTAATTCAACAAGCTGGGGGCAAAGTTACCGATTCTGTGAGTAAAAAAACCGACTATTTAGTCGCCGGTAGTGAAGCGGGATCAAAACTAGAAAAAGCTCAAGCGCTCAACATTCCCATCCTGTCAGAAGCAGAACTCTTGCAATGGCTAGAAACCTCCTAAATTGCCAAAGCAGATTTGGCCGCAAACCACGATCGATCAAACCGGCAGCCTAAATGCTCTTGAATGCAGAGTACATCCTGTTCCGCATTACTAAGGCAATTGGTCGCCCCCGGTGAGGGCGTGATGTTGAACCGAATCCCACCCCCCAAATCAATTTCTGCCTGACCCAAAATTAGCTGCCCTCGGGTTTTATCAATTAGTTGGGGGCGAATTCCTCCTACACCCTGAGCAAACTCCAGATCCTCTAGTTGCAAAGAAGGAATAATTTTTCGTGCATCTTTCAGAAACAAACGGCGATTCACTAATGGCAATTCAAACGCCATGTTTTTGAACATGTAATTCCGAATGTCTCGCACTTTAAATAAATCCCACATTACCTGTGTCACTGCCCCATCCAGCCGCAGCACTTGTAAATAATCCGCCAGTGTCTGCCAGTTGCCCCGCTCTAACAACGGTAATGGCAACGCCGTGGGCCCAAAGCGAGTTTTTCCCGGTGCCAACACATCGGGATCGCCATGAATGGCAGCAAAAGGTAACTGATCATTTTGCACCGTGTAAACCTTGCCATTTAATACTTGCGGTGTGAAGTAAAAATTGCCCGCGATCGGCAGGCAGGAATATTCCAGACCAATTCCCATGCGGTGAGCGAATAATAGACTGTGCCCTCCGGCTGACACCACCACAAACCGAGCCATCAGCGCCCCATCCGCCAGCACCACCCGATAGTTTGACCCTACAGGTTCGATCGCCTGGACAGGAGTTCCCAGTTTCAAATCAATTGTTTTATGGCTGTTTGATTGGGCACGTTCAACAAATGACTGAGCCAGTAGTCCGTAATTTACCCCGGTATATTCATCAGCGATAGCAATCGCAACGACTTCTTCCGGGCGATCGTATCCATTTACCCGGATAACCTTTGGCTCCAATTCCGCAATCTGTGCCTTCTCCAACAGTTGCATCTTGGGAAAGTATGGCTTGAATTGAATATAGCGTTGTCGTAGCCGTCCACATTCCTCAGATCCAACTCCTAAAACCAGCTTGGGAAATGGATAAATCACCTGTTCGCGCTGCGATCGCGGCAACTGACTGGCATAGCGAACAAGCATTTGGGCAGAGCGTTGTACCTTTAAAGCTTTTTCCAGACTGTAATTGGTTTCAATATCGCCATAATGAATTGTCTGGCTATTATGGGTTGCTTTAGAGTTGACCGTGGCAACGGCCTGATATTTCTCTAACAGTGCGATCCGGTTTAAATCTGTAAATTCTGCCAGTGCATACAGCAGCGCCGTTCCTGCAATACCACCGCCAATAATAATCACGTCATAAACTTGGTTGAGCATTGACTTCTGTATCCTGGTTCCTTACTCAATGAGCAAATTCAGCTATAGTCGCTCTCAATGCAGCCGATCGGTCGTCGGGGGATGGCATCTTGTCACCATCCCACCTCACGCCATGACTACTGCATCACTAGTGCTGAGCCACTAGCAAGGGTGACTGTTCCGGAGTCGGAGTAATTTCTGAAACCACCTCGTAAATGGCGATTTTGGGCAGATTGATAAACAAAGGAGTCATTTTTCGCAAGATCGCTCGATGCTGTTCCTGAGCCTGATTCATATCCATCTCATGGACGCTGTCCCAGAAAATCACGGAAATGCCGCGATCGGTGCCCGGTTCCTGTAACAGGTAAGCGCCCTTAAATCCTTGATCGTAGGTGGAAACAGCCTGCTCATACAACTGCTGTGCCTCAGCAAAGCGCCCCGGTTTAAACTCCCCGATCGCAACATGAACGAGTTGACGTTTCAAACAATCATGGAAATCACTACTCATACGGTTCTCTAACTCCAATGGTAATCCTGTGAAAATAGCAAAGCACTTGAAAATAGCAAAGTCCTTGAGAGCATGATTTCAGGGGTGAGGATGTACCTTCAGGCACATCCCCTTTCCTCACATCACAACTCCTTAAATCCAATCATCATCAACCCGCGCAAACTCCTCAATTTCCTTGTAAACCTCCTTAATCCGCGCATAGTAAGCTTCCTTGGCAAACTCCCTCAGGTCATCCGTCTCATGGCAAGAACAACCCGCATGGGCAAAGCCAACATTCGTTCCGTTAGACTCAGCAGACAAGTAGAACTGCTGTGCCTCCGTTGAAGTGGCTAATGCTGTGGTAGAAGATTGACCGCTAGAGATCGCAACGGATACCGCATCAAAATATCCGGTTCCGACCTCCTGTTGATGTCGAACTGCCGTATAGCCTTGGGCTTCACTCTCAAACTCAGCCTCTTGCAGGTCAGCATAGGCCGCCATCCCCGCATGACGATAGTTCCGAGCTAACTCAAACATCGAGTGATTCAGGCAGTGGAATCCAGCCAGGGTGACGAACTGGAATTTATAGCCCATTGCTCCCAGTTCTTTCTGGAAATTAGCGATCGTCGCTTCATCCAGTTTGGCTTTCCAGTTAAACGATGGTGAGCAGTTATAAGCCAGCAGTTTGCCGGGATATTCCCGATGAATCGCTTCAGCAAATTGACGAGCTTCATCCAGGTTCGGGGTCGAAGTTTCCCACCACAATAAATCCGCATAGGGTGCATAGGCTAACCCCCGGGCAATACAATGGGCCAAGCCTGTACCCGGTTTGAGCCGATAGAAGCCTTCCAGAGTACGTTCACCTGTAATAAAGGGACGATCGCGCTCATCCACATTGCTGGTAATCAAGGTAGCGCTTTCGGCATCAGTACGAGCCACAATCAACGTTGGTACACCCATCACATCCGCCGCTAAACGAGCCGCATTCAGATTGCGAATGTGAGCCGCCGTGGGAATCAGCACTTTACCACCCAAATGACCACACTTCTTCTCCGATGCCAACTGGTCTTCATAATGCACCGCCGCCGCTCCAGCTTCAATGTAAGCCTTCATGATCTCAAAGCTGTTTAACGGACCACCAAACCCCGCTTCTGCATCAGCCACGATCGGCGCGAACCAATGGATATTATCTTTTTGATCCAGATGTTGAATCTGATCGGCGCGTTGGAACGTCCGGTTAATCCGCCGACACAACTCCGGCCCACTATTGGCAGGATAGAGACTTTGATCGGGATACATGGTATTCGCCAAATTGGCATCTGCGGCAACTTGCCATCCAGACAGGTAAATTGCCTTTAAGCCGCTCCGTACCATCTGCATTGCCTGATTTCCAGTGACAGCCCCCAAGGCATGAATGTAATCTTCCTGGTGCAGCAAATCCCAGAGCCGATTAGCACCCACTTCAGCGAGCGTATAGGAAATTTGCATCGAGCCTCGCAGCTTCACCACATCTTCTGGGGTGTGAGCCCGTTGAATCCCATCAAAGCGACCTTGAGGAGCATTGGAAATCAGAGTATCAAAACTGGGTTCAAGCATGATTAACCTCTTATAAATTCCGAAGTGAACTGAGTAATGATGCAGAAATGAAATTGCAGTGATTACAGATCAACAAGTTGCTGATAAGCGGGTAACGTCAGAAACGATTCAAACCGCTCAGCCGTAACTAACTGAACAAATAGGTCGATCGCCCGATAAAAGCTCATGTGCAGATCGTGGCTAGTGACCAAATGCGATCGAGATTTCAGTACCACTTTGGCAGACTGAATCGCCTCTGCCAGAACAGATTGAAACAGACTGCGATCGACGGTACGACCATCCACTAAGACAACGCGGTGATGGAGCCATTGCCAGACCTGTGCCCGACAAATCTCGGCAGTCGCCGCATCTTCCATCAAGTTAAACAGTGGAACACAGCCAGAACCAGACAGCCAGTAGGTCAAATATAAAATACCAACACAGATGTTCTGCTGTAGACCCTGCTCCGTCTTGCTACCTGTGGGCAGAGTCAGGAGATCCTGGGCAGTGATATGGAGATCGTCCCGCACCACTGAAACCTGATTCAGCCCCGGCATGTGCTGGTCAAACACCTCGCGAGCGATCGGCACTAAAGCCGGATGGGCAACCCAGGTGCCATCATGACCATCCTGGACTTCTCGCAGTTTGTCGGCACGAACTTTGTCTAAGGCGGCGGCATTCGCCACAGGATCAGCCCGAATCGGAATTTGAGCCGCCATCCCACCCATTGCCATTGCCCCTCGTCGATGACAGGTTTGAATTGTCAGCAAGCTATAGGAGCGCAGAAAATGTGAGGTCATTGTCACCTGGTCGCGATCGGGCAAACAGAAGTCAGGTCGATGATGAAACTTTTTAATCCAGCTAAAAATGTAATCCCAGCGTCCACAGTTCAACGCCACAATGTGGTCACGCAGCGCATAGAGAATTTCATCCATCTCAAATGCCGCCAAAATCGTCTCAATCAAGACAGTGACCTTAATTGTCCCAATCGGTAAGTTCAGGGCTTCTTGAGCGGCAATAAACACCTGATTCCACAGCGCTGCTTCGTGCCGATTCTCCAGTTTTGGCAAATAGAAATAGGGCCCAGAACCATTGGCGATTAGCTGTCGCGCATTATGAAAGAAGTACAAACCAAAATCAAATAGCGACGCTGACATGGGTTGATCATCCACTAGAACATGAGATTCTAGTAAATGCCAACCTCTCGGTCGAACAATTAACACTGCCGGATTTGGCTTCAGTTGATAAATTTTATCGATGCTGGGATCGTAAAACTCGATCGTGTGAGCGACCGCATCACGTAAATTCACCTGACCGGATATCATATTATCCCAGGTGGGACTATTGGCATCTTCAAAGTCTGCCATGAAAGCATTTGTCCCTGAATTTAACGCGTTGATCACCATTTTGCGATCGGTAGATCCGGTGATTTCGACTCGACGATCTTGCAAGTCTGAAGGAATGGCCGTGATTTGCCAATCGCGATCGCGAATTTCTACGGTTTCAGATGAAAAATCAGGTAGCCATCCCTGATCTAACTGTTGCTGAATCGTTTCTCTTAATTCAAGTAATCGCAGCCGCTCAGTCCCAAAACGGCGCTGTAGCATGGCTAAAAAATCGAGGGCTTCAGGTGTTAAAATCTCAGCATACTGCTCAGAAATTTTACCTCGAAGAATAACTCCATTAGCGATAAATCTATTATTTTGAGTGGCAACGGTAGAGGTCATATTACTTCTCACTTTCCTCGCATGACTTATCTCAAATATCTAGGTAGGTTCTAACAAAACCAATCTCTTAGAAAGTTATAGACAAGTAAAAAACAAAGAAGAATCACAACGATCGATCACCTTTTTATGGCTTAATTCAACCGCTCTCAAGATCACCAATTTGATTTTTAGATGAAGTAGTTACTCAAGTAATTACTTCATTCGGTATCTATCGAGAATATAGGGCTTCAAGAACTGTCTAATTAATTTCAACTTCTAAACTTTAATTGACAGTCTAAAAGTTGGATCGACGCAGTCTTTGTAATTAAATTGTATTTTAGTACACCAAAACCTATTCTGAGAACTGTCAAAATAAAATTTACATTTATTAATAAATTCAATACTTGATTACTTTCAATGGTTTATATGACGAATTTTTTTATAAAAAGACTTAAGAATAGAGCTTAAAAGTGGCTTCAGATAGGAGTTCTGGATTTAACAAATATATTTGAAATACATTGAATGTCAGTGTATTACATAAGGAGAATGACATAGAAAAATGTATGACAACTGAGCTAAAACTCTATGAAATTTAGTTTAATAAAACTACTATATTAAATGAATTTAAATCATCCTATGTTGGGTGTAATACATTGGCTAAACGGCTAGCATAGAGCCTTATAATCAAAAAAACTGTACCTGGACAGGCACAGTATCATCAGCTATTAAAGTTTTTAATTTTTAAACTGATCAGGGATGTTCAACTACTTAGTTTTAAACCAGGTATCAGAGAATTTTTTCATATATGAGAAGTAGTTAAACCACCAATCAATATACTCCCGGGTAGGTGGGTTAACTTGACTGGGATAGTCTGGCAACGATTCAGGATGGCATGGTGGTTGATGCTCCTTCTCTTCGTGATCAACAGATTCAATTCTCAGGGTGTCATACATCTGCTCATGACTCATTGGAATTGCCTCATGCTGCGCCAAAAACTGATTGATGGCATCCAAAATCACCTGGGAGCGATTAGGAGTTTTACCTTCCCGGCGAGGTGGATATAGTTTTTGCGCCAGTTGATCAATCCGTGCGAGTGTTTCAGGTGGAATACGAATGGATACCAGAGGAGAATTTGCCATATTTATTGACGCTGGTTTAAGAGATAACTAGATTTTTATGTACCAGGATTACTGATCTAACAGCCTAATAGACTTTTCCTAGAGGCTTCTATTTTAACAAAGGAAGTTAATCAGTTAATAAAAGTACATTCTATTCATCAACCCTCTAATGAATGCTTGGAATCAATGGGAGTTATTTACTAAAAATTTCTGTAAACGAATAGAATTGCTTATCCTTATTCAAGATATAATGACATCGTAAGTATTGGTTAATCGGGAAGCGGTAGACACCGCCCCGCTTTCCGTCTATCTGAATGGTAGAGTCTTTAGCGGTTTAGCGTTAAATGTTTACAACCTATTTTGACGGATACCAAAAGCAGTTCAATGATTGGCAAAAACAGGTCAACGATTGGCAGAAGCAATTCTTTGACACCTGGATGAGTAGTGTGCCAAGTACCAAAGATGACATCAACTTCTCGGAAGGATTCGACAAAGCATTAGGCTTCCAGGAAGAAATGGTAAAGGCTTATTTAGAAGCTCAGGAAAAAGCGAACAAGATGATGATTGACTCGCAACGGAAGTTCTGGCACGACTACTTTGAGGCGTTGCGTCAGAAGTCGGCTAAAGCGAATACGGTGACTTAGACTTAACTTTTTAACTTGGAGTTGCACTATTCCAGGTGGAATTTTAATGCCGAAAGTGTAACTGGTACTGTGTCAAATTTAGGTCATAGCTAAACCACCTCCAAACGCGATCGCGTTTGGAGGTGGTTTATTATTAGCCAAATAGTGTGGCATAAGTTGTGACATGGGTGATGCGGGGTCAGAAGCTCGTTCCAGCCCCGCAAACTAATTAGGATAGCGATCGACGGGCTAGGTTGCCCGAGCGTTTAACCAATTCGCAATCACCGGTGGTAAGTCTCGTTGCACCTTCCCACTCACATACATGCCAATGTGCCCAACTGGAAATGACTGCACTGTATAGTCCTGCGTACCCACGTATTGTTCTAACGCTAACGAAGAGGCAGGAGGAACTAAGTGGTCTTTGTCAGCATAAAGATTGAGAACAGGCATTGTAATGTTGGATAAGTTGACGGACTTATCCCCCAGCACGACCTCACCCTTAATTAACTTGTTCTGCTGATAGAAATCCTTGAGGAACTGACGGTACGCTTCTCCCGCCTGATCAGGGCTGTCGAAAATCCACTTCTCCATCCGTAGGAAGTTCAGCAGTTTGTCCTCGCTATCGACAATTTCGGGAAAATCTAAATACTTTTGAATTCCCAATTGCTGTGGCTTCAGCATCAAAAATTCGAGATTGAGAAAATCACCTGGCACATTGCCTAATGCATCCACGAGTAGATCAATATCGATCGCCTCGGAACCCAATGTACAACCGCCTCGCATATTCAATAGTGTTCCCGTCTGCTCAAAATCCACTGGAGCCACCATTACCACCAGGTTTTTGACCTTCTCTGGATAAATCGAACTGTAGCAGAGGCTAAAGGTTCCACCCTGACAAATTCCTAGCAGGGTGATTTTGTCTAGATGATGGCGATGCCGAATAAAATCAACAAAGTGATTGATATAGCCGTTGATGTAATCATCCAGGGTTAACCAGCGATCGGCTCGCGACGGATAGCCCCAATCAATCAAATAAATGTCTAAACCCAGTTTGAGGAGATTGGCAACCAGCGATCGATCTTCCTGTAAATCAACCATAAAAGGACGGTTGACCAACGCATATACAATCAACACGGGAATACCCAGGGGGTTTTCTACCACAGGGCGAAAGCGATACAGGGTAATCTTATCCTCCTGATAGACAACATCTCTCGGAGTCACACCAATTTCAATATCTTCTTCGCGTAATTGACTGAGGTTCTCAACCCCTCTGAGTAGCTTCCTGGTCAGATCTGTATACTCGTGAAGGGCATCCTCAAAACGCATTTGGGTGAAAAACGGCAGCATAGCTTCTTTTCCCTCGTTGATAGCAGATTCCGCATCATGCTGAGCAATTGAATCAGAGCGCTCAAACTGACAATTAATCCCTATTTCTGGCCTCACAATCACATTGACTAAAGCGATGGCTTCTTGGGCTCTTCAGGAGGCTGTTTTCTTGATTTTGCTGGCGGTTTGTCTGAGCTTTTGGCTGAGGTTACTGAAGGATGGGGTGCTGCTGTTCCTGAGTCTCCATCCGCCGAAGCCGCCAATGTATCCGTGGTAGCATGGGGAGCTGTAGGTTGATGTACTTCCACCTGCGCCTCATACTTCGCCAAACTAGCCTTTAAGGCTCGCACCTCTTTTCGCAATTCGTAGATGTTTTTATGCACTTCATCAACTTCACCACGGGAGGGCAAATTCATCAATTTCATCCACAGTTCCATCAAGTCCTGTTGATAGATTCTGTAGGTATTGAGCGAGTTTAAAAATCGTCCTCGGATTTTGAGATTATCTTCTGCACAAAAGGCTTGCTCATAGACTTCATCGGCAACCCGTCCCCAGATCTGCTGAAACTGCCGCCAATCCTTAACGGGTTCTCCATTTTCAGCCAGAGTTGCCAACTGCTGTATCAGAGCTTCAAAGGAGCGCATCTGAATATCTGTGAGCACAGTTTGATAATCGATGCTGTTCCGATAAAAAATCGCCCAGGCATCAAAGGCACGCAATAGCTTACCATTGAACTCACGGCTTGGCCCCAGTAGGGGACTCCGCATCAAACTGCCGGAAGACTCCTCATATAGCAAGTTCCAATACAAATTATTCAGTTCCAGCCAAGGAGTGCTCGTACCACTGACAGTTTGTTGTAAAGGTGTAACAGAGGAGGTCATGGCTCTGAGCCAAAGCTGGCTAAAGTCCTGTAACTCCGTTAGATAGAGTTGCCAAAGTTCTGTGACATCCTGGGTCGCTTTGAATGTGCCGGTCGAGCTTTGCTCAAACTGTTGACGGATCTGCTCGGAATAATTTTGGAGAAAGTGCTGCCAATCTTCTCCAGTTGTGGTTTTTGGAAAGGATTCCTTCCAGGTGTTAAAGGACAGTTGGAGAGTGCGGAGTAAGAGTTGCTGATTCTCAAAAAATCGTTGGGCGATCGAGGACGATCGCAGCCCTGTATTCCCCATTGCCTCCTGGGTGGCTGTCCCCATCAGATCAAACCAGCTTTTCCACATTTGGGTACCCACTTCAGTCCAGGTATTCACCAACTGGTCGGCAACTCCCCCCCAGGCGGTTGACTTATTATTCATGGTGGCTCCTCTTGGTTGATTGGTGATGGTTCTAAGTGTGATGGGCACCATTCACTCGCAGCACTTCACCCGTAATGAAGCTACTGGCGATCGGAGATAGTAAAAATGCCACCGCCCAGGCAATTTCCTCGGGTTTACCAAAGCGGCGCAGTGGAATTTCAGCCGTAATCTTCTCCCTGACTTTCTCAGGAATGATGCGGGTCATTTCCGTATCAATAAATCCTGGAGCCACTGCGTTAGCCCGAACATTGTAGCGAGCGGCTTCCCGCGCTAACGACTTCATCAGTCCAATCACCCCAGCTTTGGTTGCGGCATAGTTGGTTTGTCCCACATTCCCACGTTCCCCGGAGATGGAACTGATACCGACGATCGCGCCTGCACCTCGTTCATACATGCCTGGGAGAAACGGCTTAATCGTATTCGCCACCCCTTTCAGATTCACATTGATCACCGCATCCCAGTCGGCGGGTTCCAGTTTCGTGAAGAAATTGTCGCGGGTAATCCCAGCATTCGCCACAATGCCATAAACAGGACCCAATTTTTCGGTAATCTGGGCTGCCGCCGCTTCCATAGAGGCTAAGTCAGTCACATCCGCTTGAATCGCTAACGCCCCACTGGCACTGTCAGAAATTTTAATATCCGTGTAGGCAACCTTAGCGCCTAACTCTTGCAGAAAGGCAACGATCGTTGCGCCAATCCCCTGATTACCACCCGTCACCAGAATGACTTGATCTTCTAAACCCAGGGAAACCATATTCATTCTCCTTAAACTCGTTCAATTGCGATCGCCGTTCCACCGCCTGTACCATGACATAGAGCTGCCATTCCTAGTGTTTTGTCGCGTTCCTGCAAGGCATTCAATAACGTCACCACAATCCGGGCACCGGAAGCTCCAATCGGATGCCCTAACGCGATCGAACCACCATGAACATTTAATTGCTCCAGCGATATGCCTAACTGTTGTTGAAAGATCAGCGAACTGGCGGCAAAGGCCTCATTATTCTCAAACAGATCAATCGTTGAGGCGGTCATTTTTAGTTTCTCTAGCAGCTTTTGAGCCGCCCCGATCGGCATTTCAATGAAGCGCCAACTGTCTCCACTATGCCAGGAGCTACCCAATACCTTGGCAAGCGGCGTTAACCCATATTTCTCAACGGCTGACTGGCTGGCTAAGACTAAAGCAGCCGCACCATCACTAATCTGACTACTGTTCCCGGCGGTCAACACTCCGTCTGGTTTAAAGGCTGGTCTTAGTTTAGCCAGAGCTTCTAAGGTGGAGTCGGCTCGAATCCCTTCATCGGTATCAATGATCTGCGTACCTTTTTTAGTCGCAATCTCGATCGGGGTAATCTCCCGTTTGAACACCCCCTGTGCCGTTGCCGCCGCCGCCCGTTGATGGGAATGCACAGCAACTTCATCTAGATCCTTACGAGCCAGACCATAGGATTCAGCCACCCGTTCCGTTTGGTCGCCCATCCCTTCCCCAGTGGTGGCATCGGTCAAGCCATCCTGCAACAACAGATCACTTAAGGGTTCAGGGTTCCCTAAAAGCAATTTGTAGCCCCAACGTGCCCGATGCGACAGTCCGAACCCCGTCTGGGACATGGACTCCATTCCACCGGCTAATACTAAATCGGCTTCACCTGCCCCGATCGCAAGTGCTGCATTCATGACGCTCATCATGCTCGACGCACAAACCATATCAATGGCAAAGCCGTTCACAGAAGCCGGAATGTCAGCCTTGAATGCTGCTTGGCGAGGCAGTAATTGCCCATGCCCTGCCCGCAAAACATTCCCCATAATATAGAGATCTAAGGCTGAGGCTGGCACCCCTGCTTGAGCCAGCACCGCTTTCATCACATGAGCCCCCAGATCAACTGGGGAAAGCGCCGCCAGCACTCCCCCGAAACGACCTAAAGGTGTGCGCGTTCCCGATACGATATAAACATCCCGCATAAGCACCACCAAACCTCTAGCCGCAGGATATAAGGAGAATGTGAGAAACTTGTGAAGATTAACAGACAGCAATAGTTGAGTGCCAGGTGGCTCTACCGATCGCTGGTCGTTAACCGGGTGGCTGGTCAGCAAACTCTTGGATTAATCGGGCATAGGTGGCTGAGGGGCGATCGCCCAAATGATCTTCAAGCAAACGTTCGGTACCATTGGCATAGTCGATCGTAAATAAGCCAAAGCGGGGGGTAAACGATCCCCATTCATAGTTATCGGTGAGTGACCAGTGCATATAGCCAATTAACGGCACTCGATCCGCCAGTAAGCGGCGAATCTGCTGAACATGGTGTTCTAAGAACTGGCTCCGAGTTACGCCATCGGGTCGGGGAGTCGCAATTTGATTATCCGGTTCCCGCCGCAAAGCCATGCCATTCTCCGCAATCATCACCGGCAATTGCAAATCCTGAGCATAATACTGGCAATAGAAATACAAACCTTCAGGCACCATGCGCCAGTCCCAACACTTGAGCATGAAGCCACCCGTCAGTCCGGCAATCCAGCCTTTAGCTTTTAAGTTGAACTGTGACCACAGGGGCAGTCGCACATTATTGACGAAAAAGGGATCATAGTAATCGATCGCGACATAATCAATCACTGACGGGTAAGGGGAATCCTCTAACTCCTGTAAAAACCCGCTCAAGGGTTGCGGATTAATGATACGCGAACCATAGAAATTGGCAAAAATCCGTCCGAGCTTACCAAACTGAGTGGTTAAATCATGCTGTAACGGAATCCGAGCTTTCTCTAACTCTAATTCCAGTTGTCGCGCATTGTGATAGAGATAATCCCGTACCTCCGATCGCTCAATTCCCCGTTGTTTAACTGCCAGTAGATCCCATAACGCTTTATCTGACCAATACAGATCACTACTACAGGTATTGAGGGAAATCAAAGGCGTTAACCAACCCTCCGACTGATACAACGATCGCAAGCAGTTGTAAGCCCGAATATGCGCCTTCAAGAGAATATTGTAGGCTTGCAACAACGCCGTTGTTCCCTGGGCATGACCGGGGAATAAACCACTTAGATAAGTATTGGGGCCTAGAATATTTAATTCATTGATTGTCATGAGCCACCGCACTGGCGATAGCTGGTAGTGGTCAACCAACCGCCGATTAATCTGCGTCATGCTGACTCGGACATAGGTTTCAAACAAATCGATCGTTTGTTCCGATAACCAGGCATCCAACCCCAACCAGGCAGGATGGGTGAAATGATGCAACGTAACGATCGGTTCTAACCCATACTGATAACAAGCCGCAATGCGATCGGCATAGGCATCTAACGCCGCATAATCAAATTCTGGGACTTGGGTCGATCGGGGATCTGAACTTGGCTGAATCCGTGCCCATTCCAACCCCAGGCGAAACGAATTCAAGCCCATTGCCTGACACGCCCGAAAATCCTCCTCATACCGCGTCCAGAAGCCAGATGCTTCTCCCGTTGATGCAATCAATCCCTCTTGTTCATGAAGTGCCCAATTATTTTGGGGTTGTCCAGAAGCATTAAAACCACCTTCGCTTTGGTAGCCAGAGGTGGCAACACCCCAAAGAAACGGCTCATTCCAGGTCGGGGTAGCAGGATGGGAATAGGTTTGCATAGTAAGGAAGCGAGTGAATCAACACAATTAGGGCAAAGCGATCGTCGCCCCAAAGCTTAGAGCATTTCTGACTATTTTGCCCTGTTCAGCCGCTAGAGGGCACACCTGTTTGTTAGAGATTATTGGGATCAATTTACTAAATGAATCTATCTTGAGAATGACCCAAGCCTTAGCCTCCTGAACTTACGGTTGGCGATGTATCCATCTGAGCTTTAGTTTGAGCCGCAGGTAAATCAGTTAAGATCTTATTAGCAATATTAATCGCTGCCTGGGGTTTACCCAGCCCTCTCGCCTGTTGTCGCATAAAGGCTAACTGCTCAGGTCGCTCTAACAGATGCAACACCGTTGGTGGTACCATTTCGGCTAACCGTAATTGAATGCCTGCTCCGTGTGCTGCCACCATATCGGCATTCCATTCTTCTTGACCAGGGAAGGGATCAATAATAATCATCGGGGTTTCTCTCGCCAATACTTCACTGGTAATCAATCCACCCGCTTTGGTAATGACTAGATCACTTGCGGTGACTAGATCATCGACATAATCAATTAACCCCAACTTCCGCAATTGCATGTGAGTGCCATCAGTAATATCCTCTAGTCGATCTAATAAGGTTTCATTGCGTCCCGCCACAACCACCAACATACCGGGTTGTGAACTTTCTACTAATTTACTCACCATCGGTCGGACTCGCTTAGATTGCAGCCCACCACCAAATAATGTGACTACTGGCACATCAAGCGGCAAATTGTGCCGTCGCCGCACGTCTGACGACGATTTAGGTTCAGCAATCTCTAGCCGAATGGGGATACCCGTCACATGCAATAAATCGGGCTTAACACCCCGTTGAATCAAGATATCTGCACTGAGTTGGCTAGGTAGGAAATAACCATCTACCCCATAGTTAATCCAGGTACTATGGGCAATCATATCGGTGACGACCACATAGTGAGGTTTCTTCAGCTTTCCCTTCCGATCCATCAACTGCAACAATCGGCTAGGAATTTGCTGCACACAAATCACTGCATCCGGATCAGTGTCATAGACTAAATGTTCTAGATCTTTGAGAAACGGGCGTTCAATTTTAGCCAGCAGTAGATTAATTTCATTCACCGATCGCTCTAAGTCATCAATATCAATGCCTTCGTAGAGCAGGCGATAGCCCTGGGGGACTTTCTCACTTAACCCCTCATAAATGGCGGTGAGTGTTTCTCTCAATAGAGGATTAGCATGGGCTAAGGCATCCTCAATTTGCACATTGACATTAGCTGACTGGGCAAACGCTTCATAAAGGGCTTTCGCGGCACTGGCATGTCCTGCCCCTAACGAAGCATATAAAATTAAAAGATTTGTCATAGTTGTTACTCACCGCAGGTCAACTCTTGTGCCTATTATGAACTAATGCCCTGCTCATCAACCTGAAATCTCATGGCTGCCACGATCGCCTTCATTGCCCACGATGCTAGAAAAGATGATCTAGTTACCTTTGTCACTGAACGGGCAGGGTTATGGTCGCGGTATCAAATTATTGCCACTAGAGGAACTGCCGATCGCCTGCAAACTTCTACCCCGTTAAGTGTGTCACCAGTAGCCTCAGGAGCGATGGGCGGAGATGTGCAAATTGCGGCTCAGGTCGTAGCGGGTGACGTTGTTGCTGTGATTTTTCTGGTCGATCCACTCTACAGCCAACCGCATGAACCTGCCTTCCTGACTCTACAACGGGTGTGTAATCTTCATAATGTGCCGCTAGCGACGAATTTAGCGACGGCTGAAGCGATCGCGGCTCAACTGGCAAAATCTCTGGTTGCCCATTTAATCTACAACCCCGTGTCTGGGCAGGGGAATGCCGAGCAAGATCTGGCATTGATTCAGGAGTTGTTAGAACCCAACCTGCACTTACACATTCACACCACTACACCGGATATTAACCCTGAAGAATTTGTCAAAACTGCGATCGCCGATGGGGCGGATGTGATTATTGCATCTGGGGGAGATGGTACAGTCTCCACGATCGCGGGGGCATTAGTGGGCACTGGGATTCCCTTGGGCATTATTCCCCGAGGCACAGCCAATGCGTTTGCGGTTGCCTTAGGCATTCCTCGGTTCCAAACCATTCGAGCGGCTTGTCAAGCCATCTTAGCCGGACATATTCGGACTGTGGATGCGGCTCGGTGTAATGGCATCCCAATGGTGTTGTTGGCAGGGGTGGGCTATGAAGCGGAAACGGTTGACCGGGCTAGCCGAGAAATGAAAACGCAATGGGGCGCGATGGCTTACATTATGGCGGGGTGGCAATTGCTAGATGAACATACCCTGTTCGATACCACGCTGGAAACCGATGAAGGGGTATTACAGTTTCAAGCGGCGGCAATCACGATCGCGAATGCGGCTCCTCCCACTTCTGTGTTAGCGCAGGGGGGTGGAGAGGTGATTCTGGATGATGGGTTATTAGATGTGACGGTGGCAACGGCGGAAACTAAACTGCAAGCCGTGACGACGATGCTGAGTATGTTGGGAGCAGCCCTAGTGAAAAGTGGACCGCAACAACAGAATGTGATTCATGGACGAACGAAGCGAATTGTGGTTAAAACTGAGCCACCGCAGAAAGTTGTGGTGGATGGGGAAATTATTGGTACAACCCCGATCGAAGTCGAATGTATTCCGGGTGGATTAACGGTGTTTGCGCCCAATCCAGGGTAAATTAACGTTTCCGAGCAACGATTTGGAAAATATGCCAGTGCTTTTCTTCACCCAACGCGGTTTTTCCAGGGTGTTCCTCTTCCTCAAAGTGTTCTAAGGCAAAGGGAGCTAAGTACGCGTCTACCTGTTCTCGCGTCAGGTGCGTCATTGTCGGATACATCGCCCAGGAATCGCGATCGCCTACTAATTGCCCACAAAATCGCCCGCCCGATCGCAATGCCGTGACGATTTTTGTCCAAAAGGTAGGGAAGTGGTCAGGTGGACAAAACTGGAGCGAAAAACTGGCATTGATCAAATCAACATTACCCTTGGGAAAATCAGTCATCTCTTCAAACCGGATCACTTGAGTTTCCAGTTGGGTTAAATCTACATCCGTTCGGCTGCGGAGCCGCTCGATCGCTTCCGGTTGGGCATCAATCCCTAACACTCGCCAGCCTCGTTGCAGTAGTTCCACCGCATCCCGTCCATCGCCGCAGCCTAAATCGATCGCCGATCGCGGTTCTGAAGCAGGTGGTTCAGCATCAAATTGTGCCAATGCCGTGAGTAAGGTTTCGCGAGGGGGACGACCTTCGACGGCTTGATAGTAGGCAACAAAATCATGGTTAGATCGATGCCCAAACATCGGAGTTTCTGTAGCGTCTGACATAGGCTCAGCGATCGGTAACGGCTAAATTAGTAGAAAGGAGGACTCAACGTGGTCAGCGATCGAGTCCTCATCAGGTTAACTTAGAATCAAGGAGTTAATAAAGGGTAGGGGTTTGGCATTCGGTCAATCGTCCTGCCGATCAGCCAGAGATAATCTACCGAATGCTAAACCCGTACAGGGGTAATAGCTCGCTCAGAAATATCCTAAGCTGTAGCTAGTTCCGCCGTTGCTTGAGAGTCGCCATATTGTTCAAACGCCGTTTTAGCTGGTGCTTCACCCTTGCAAAACGCCAATTCGGCTTCGATTTCATTCACCGCTTCCCAAGCTGCTTGGGTGGCTTCTGCGGCTGCCCCTTGAGCGGCCAATACAGCCCGAGCTTCCGCGATCGCTTTCTGCAACGCATTCTCTAAAACCTGCACTCTGGGATTTTCCAGAAAATCAGCTTTCAGCAGAATGTCCGTCACAGAGATGATGCCAACCAGATCCCCTTGAATCACCGGAGCGCGATCGATCCCCGTTTGGGCAAACAATCGAGCCACATATTCAACCGCTAGATCGGGATTGATCACCACGCAGGGTTTCGTCATCACTTCATAGACCCGCACTTGCTTCGGATCTTTACCATAGGCAACCACTTTGCTGGCAATATCCGTGTCGGTGACAATTCCATAGGCATCATCATCCGAACGACGATCGACAATCAGGGAATGCAAGCCTTTTAGCTTCATTAAGCGAACCGCTTCCGCAACCGTTGCCGATCCTCGAACAGTCGCTACATCTTCGGTCATAATGTCGCTTGCCTTAGCCATTTGGGAATTCCTCCTCAAACTAATGAAATTAGTAATTAAGCCAGGACAAAATTTGCATGAATGGGTGACAGGGTTAGGTAGAAGTATGAGAGCAACAGGATTGGTAATGAGCGATCGAATAACTCACCGAAGATCACCTCATTCCAGTGATGAAAAAAAGTAATTAGTCATGGATATCCCCGATTGTAACGGAGTCACAGGGAGTCACCCCTGACTAACTACTCCAAGTGTCATCAACTCTCATCCAACAGCTAGAGCGACGTGGGTATAGCAATTCTTCGGACATACCCGCGAACAAGCTTGACAGCCAATACATTTGGCTTGATCAATGATGGTCATCACTTTACGTTCAATTTCTTCGTCGTCTTCATCCTCGACGAATTCCCCATCTTCATTCAAAGCGCGTAAGTGCAAAACATCCCGACCGCACACCTTAAAACATCTGCCACAACCAATACACTTGGTTTGATCGATTTTAGATACAAACTGCGGTATCCACTCTAATTTGCCAAACGTTAAACCAGTCAGTGTTGCCATAGTGTTCTCCAATCCTGTTGTTAACAAAGTGTCGGCTAAATCACAGCCGTCGTTGTCCTGGTACGAGTCCGACTGACCTGTGTACTGCTAACTCGCACATAGACGGCGTTTATCACAGTCTCGCTCAATGTAAAGCGGTTGCCCCCAATTCGCACCACGAACCGAGGAAAGCGCTGTTCAACCGTAATCGAAGTTCCCGGAGCAATGCCGATCGCCCGCAGTTTTTGAGCCGCCACATCATTCATCACATTTAACCGAGTCACGACACCCCGTTCTCCCGGTTTCAGCAATCGCAGTGAGGAGCCAGCTACCGTAAATGTTTGATTGAACATCGGACGATCGACCTCCATGAGTAATTGATTGAAGTGCAGTAGAGACACTATACGCAATATCTCTACAACCAATTGTTCAGGGCTAGGACTTAAACCAGATAAGCTTCCTGATGTGTCCGAATCGTGCAATCTGATTTAGGGTAGGTGACACAAAGTAAGGCAAATCCTTTCGCCACTTGCTCATCATCCAGAAAGGTTTGATCGGATTGATCAATTTCCCCTTCCATCACCTTACCAACGCAACTGGAACAAGCCCCCGAATGGCAGGAAAACGGTAGATCAATGCCCGCATCTTCGGCGGCTTCTAAGATCGTTGTATCTTCATCGATCGCCAGGGTGGTATCGAGATTGTATTTTTTGCTGATCAAACGTACATTGTAAGTTGCCATTGTTGTTACCTCAGAGAGAGTAGTAGTTACTTTTCGGGTCAAGTGAAGGCGGGGTTAGCTACAGGGTACAGCCGTCGGCGTACAATCCCCTGCCTGGAAGGACTTGCCACAACCACAGGTATCAGTAGCATTGGGGTTGCTAAATTTGAAGCCACTTTCTAACATGCTGTCTACAAAGTCCACCACAACTCCTTCCAGGAGAGCCGCACTTTGAGGATCAATAAAAATTCGGACTTTACCCTGCTGCTGAATCACATCATCTGGCTTCGGTTGACTCGCAACATCCAGGGTGTACTGATAGCCATTACATCCCCCATCACTCACACCTAAACGAATTCCTTTCTCAGTCTCACTCGGATTAGAGCCTTGGAGGAAGCTCCGGAGTCGGAATTCAGCTTTTTCAGTTAAGAAGACAGTCATTGAACCTCCTGAAGGTTATTTAGGTTAAAGATCAATGGGGATGGGAATTTGCCCTTTTTACTTGAAGGATTTACTGCGCACACACAGGTTGAACCTGACTTCGTTTGCATCCTTTTAGCCCCCTAAATCCCCCACCTTTGGGGGACTTTGAATAGTTTGGCTCCCCTTAGCTCAATCAGTAACATTTAGATCGAGCCTACGATCGCACATCAGCAAAAGAGTAAATAACGATCGCTGGTTGCCGCGTGATCTAGCCCAGTGGCGTAATGGTGTTCCTGACGATGGGTTAACTCCCTGGTAAATCCCTGCCGGGAGAAGGTACGCCAGGGGGCATGTTTGCCACAGACAGGACAGTTTGGATCACGGTAGGCATGGCGTTTGGCAAACTCTAACCGTCCTAAATCCATTGTTAACAGTTGAGACAGTAAGGGGCGATCGAGTCCAGTAATTAGCTTGATCGCCTCTAACGCCGTTAAACAGGCTAATGTGCCAGAAACGGCTCCCAATACGCCAAAGCCGCGCCGATCCCAATCTGGTTTTTCGGGAAATAGACAGGATAAACAGCCCGTTTGTCCGGGAACGATCGTGGTCAGATAGGCTTGCATGCCATCCATCGCCGCCTCGATCATTGGTTTACGCCACCGGACACAGGCATCATTAAGTAGATTCCGCTCTGTGAAGTTGTGGGCACAATCCAATGCTAAGTCAGCCGATGCCATTAACGAGTCCACATTTTCCGGCGTGACATAATCAAATACCGCTTCGATTTGTACATCCGGATTAATGGCGGTCAGGGTTTCCTTCGCTTTAAACACGCGGGGGTGCCCGACCCAATCATCCGTCATCAGCACCTGACGGTTCATGTCATCCAATCGCAGATCCCCTCCCCGCACCAGAATCAATCGTCCAATGCCAGCGACTGCCAGGTAAAGTGCAGCCGTTCCACCTAACCCGCCTACTCCTGTCACCACAGCAGTCACAGATTTTAAGCGGCGCTGAGCCTCTTCTCCAAAGCCCGGCAGCATGATTTGACGGCGGTAGCGTTCTAATTCGATCGGACTCAGGTCTATCACGGTCATTCCCTCGCATTCAACCAATCGCTGTTATTCAGCTTGAATATCAGTCAGTAGCACAACGTTTTTGGGCTTTTCATTGAAGACTTTGAATAGCTTCGTTTGTAGGGGGCTAGTGGTGAGAAACACGTTATAAGCCTGCACTAACGCTTCCTGATAACGGTTCAGCAGTTCAACCTCAGTCCGATCTGCGGTACCCTCTGCATCAATGTCAGCCATCAGTTGCGAAAACTTCTTGAGAATGTGCAGACGATTCACATTCACGACTTTGGGATCGTATTCGAGCTGAAAGAACTCAAAATACGCTTCGGCATCAGTGATAGCTTTGAATTCCTTCAGAGTCGTCATGGTGCTTGCTCCTGGGCTTTCAGTTGTTTCTTCAAGTTATCCAACTGGTGGAAAATGTCGTAGGTTTGCTGAGCCAACTCCATTAATTGCTCATAGTTAGTCGGCAAACCTTCTGCCAAATCATGCAAATCCATTTTGATTTGACCAGCTTTACTATTGAGGCGCTTGATTTGAGTTTTCAATTCCTCAATGCTGGCGATCGTGTCTTGAGCCATAAAGTTCCTGAGAGAGTAGTCTGGCAAATTAGTCCTAAAATTCCTAAACTTTGAAGGTATTTAGCTCTCCAGAATTGAGGATAGTGGGTAATTTGGAGCCTGATTTTGTGGGAATTAAGTCCTTTACACTCGCCCCCTAAATCCCCCAACTCTGGGGGAATTTGAAAGTTCTAATTCCCCCCAGAATTGGGGGGCTAGGGGGGCAGTTTGGGTAGCTATTTGGGCGGTCTAACCTTCCATTAAGCTTTTGCCGCGTCTGGAAACCGCCGAATATATTCGATGCCACTTTGGGTCATCTTTTCTCCTTCGGCAGCCAGTTTTTCTAGCGAATCAAACCCAAATCGTTGCGCATCCCGTAACGTTCTGGCAACCACCAACAACCGCCCCGAAAAGACTAACGCCCAACCAAATCCTTCATGACTCAGATCAATCACGACTTGAGACAGTTGACCCGTTTCTGCTTCTACACAGGTCGCGATCGCCCGATAGAATGCCATAATCCGCCCTTTCGTGATCGGATCAACCTCACCATCGACGGAGATCGCTCGTTTTTGAGCTTTCGTCACTACATACGGTTTAAGCAGCAATTCATCCGACCAGGAGCGAAACGTCCCATAGGGATCATTGACCCGGATCTGCTGCACGATCGCTTTTAGAAAGGGAGAATCCAGAATTTCAGTTGAGGTAGTTTCCGGTGCGGTTGTACTCATACAGTTACTTCTTCCTCTGTTTCAAGTTGATCAAAATTAGCGGTGCTTTGTTGTAATGCTTTGCGTAACCAGGGTGGGGGGCTGCCATTCAATGTTTGAACCAATCGATCCAAAACATCAGTAATTTCGTCTTCCTCTGATCGCGCCTTCACAGGAGTAATCTTCTGCTTAATTAAGCGAGCCGCTGCACTCCCACCGATCGCCGAGACATAGACGATCGTACAGTCATGGAGCGCTGCAATTTTGGGCAGTAGCTTATCCTCATTACCATCCTCTTTCAAATCACCCTCAAAGGTGAGGGTTTCGAGGAATTGATGTCCAGTTTGAGATACCTCGTAAACATCAATCTTTTTTGCCCAACCAAAATGAGCATTGATATGAACGCGATCGTTCGTTGTAAACGCAATTTTCATCCTGTCCTCCTCATGGGTAGCGACATTAGTAGCGAGTTAATGGGTGGCGTTTCTTTCTTCCTGTTCCAAAAATAGATTGCCGATATCAAACAACATCCGCATCGTGCCGCGATAGCCAACCTTGGTAAATAACCCATTGCCCAGGCGATCGAAAATCGGCAGTCCCATCCGATAAAGCGGAATGTAGAGTTGGCGGGAGACGGTCGCAGCATTTGAGTTAGCAATCAGCAGATCCGCCCCGATCGCCAGTTCCGCCAAATCTTCCAGATCCCCCAATGTGACTGAGGGAATAGGCAACTTTTCTAACAACGGCGACTTTGTGGTGGTGACGGCAGCTTGAACTTCGGCTCCCATCGATTGCAGAAACGTGACAACGGAGGCTAGCAGATCGGGTTCTAGGGCTAACGCAACTCGCTTCCGTCCAAAGAAAAAGTGGGTATCCAGCATGGCATCCTGAAGCTGGCAGCGTTGATGGCGATAGGACTCCGGCACTGGCATCTCACTCAGGCTTGCCAATAGTTGCATCAAGCTATCCACTGCACTTAATCCTGTTACCTGATTCATCACGGTGTAAGGGGTGCCAAAGCGCTCCTGAAGAATTGCCGCCGCATTCCGCATACTTTCCCCCAACGCCAGGGTAAAGCGCGATCGCCCGACATCACACAGTTGAGTATAGGTTGTGCCACCTGTTGTCACCGCACTATAGGACTCTGACAGATGCCCATCTAACGACGTTGAGTGATCTGGAACCACGATCGGCTCCAAGCCAAACGCTTTGACCATCTCTTTAATTTCTTCCGTATCACCTGGAGTAAAGGCTGATCCGATTAACACCGTGATTTGTTCTGGTTTAACTTGCTCCGATCGCGGTACCGTCTTCACCATACTTTCAACGGCGGCGGCATAACCATCCTGCAAGGCTCCTCGGAAATCAGGCGTGGAGGCAAAGATAATCGGTAGCCCATCTAACTGGGGATTGCGTTTACGGATGGTGCGGAGAATGCCTTCCATATCATCGCCGCGTGTTTCGGTTAGTCCAGTGGTACACAAGCCAATCATTTCCGGTTTGGACTTTTCCACTAACGTCAGAATTGCCTGTTCCACATTGTCCTCACCACCCAAAATGGTCGTGACTTCCGTCATTGCCGTGGTGGACAGGGGAATCGCTTCCCGAAAGTGACGCACTAACATGACTTTAGCAAAGGCAGTACACCCTTGAGAGCCATGAAATAATGGCATTAAGCCCTTGAGTCCCAGGAAGGCTAACGCGGCTCCCAACGGCTGACTTTGCTTGAGGGGATTCACTGCAACTGCTTTTTTCGGACTGACGATCGTCGCCATTACAGCACCTCCGCTAAAGGTTGTTCTGATTGTTCCCACGGAGCCGGTTGCCGCACCTGTGCCCAAACCGGGCTGTATAACGCCTCTTCCAACTCTTTCGCCATCTCAATCATGCCGACATACCCTGCGTAGGGATGATGGCGTTCCTGGTTAATGTCGAGGAACGGGATGCGAGCTTTTAGAGCGGTGTACTGGTTTCGTCCTCCCGCAATCAACATATCGGCTTTGGTTTGCTCAATCACCCGCAATAGTTCCTGAGCATTACCTTTTTCCATCATGATGCCATCGGCTCCCAGCAACTCCCGAATTCGGGCTTTGTCTTCCTCGGTGCTTTTCTTGGTACTGGTCGCCACCACTTCCATCCCCAGATCCTTCGCAGCAGAAATGATCGACCAGCTTTTCACCCCACCCGTGTAAAGTACAACTCGTTTGCCCTTTAATCTGGCGCGATAGGGAGCTAAGGCGCGATCGAGATTAGCGGTTTCTTCACCGATCAATTGTTCGACTCGGGCTTGCAGATCGGAATCACCGAGTTTGGCGGCAATATTGCGGAGACAGCGATTCATATCCTCTACGCCATAAAACGATTCTTCCACGTAGGGAATGCCGTAGCGCTCCTCCATCTTCCTTGCCATATTGATCAGCGCTTTCGAGCAGATCATCACATTCAGCTTAGCCCGATGAGCAGTGCAAACTTCCTGATACTTAGCATCTCCAGTGATCTTCGCTAACACCCGGATGCCCAATTTTTCAAATAGAGGTAATACCCCCCACAATTCACCTGCAATATTGTATTCACCAATTAAGTTAATGTCGTAAGGCGTAGTAACTTCCGGTTCAGCACTACCAATGACATACTCCAGTAAACTTTCACCACCAACTCGATTGCCTAAGTTTTTGCTGCCAATAAATCCAGGGGAGTTTACGGGAACAACTGGAATACCAACTTTTTCCGCCGCTTTCTGACAAACTGCATCCAGGTCATCCCCGATTAATGCCGTAACACAGGTGGAGTAAACAAATACAGCCGCCGGTTGGTAGCGTTCTTGAAGTTCTAGAATCGCCTTGTATAAGCGTTTTTCAGCTCCAAAGATAATATCATTTTCATTTAGATCGGTGGTGAAGCCCAGCTTATAGAGTTTGGCATCGGAGGATAGGCTACCTCGGCTGCCCCAGGAATTGCCAGCACAGGCGATCGGTCCATGCACTAAATGCGCCACATCCGTAATTGGGACTAACGCAATCATCGCGCCATCAAAAGCACAGCCACCTTGAGCGGCTCCGGGTTGTGCCTGTTGAGTACAGGATTTATTCTTGCCTTTAGCGTCCTTATTGTGGTTGTGTTCGCAGGCTGACTCATTTAAGAGTTCGTTAATCTTACCTTGAGTAATTTTCATGGTTGAGCGCTTTGAGTGATGAGTTTCGAGCAAACAGATGGCAACAGACCGTTGGGGTGAATTCCGCTGAGTGATGAGAGAATCAAAATTCTGGCTCAAAACTCTAAACTGACAACTCAAAAAACAAATTCAGACTCACAAACTTGAACCTATTGAAAGGTAGATTAATCAACTGACATGACTAGAGACTTGAATCATAACTGAGAAATGTCATTCACTCAATCTAAACACTCTCGATTGTTCCTATTTTACCAGTTCACTCGTTTAGCAAATGTATCTAGTGATATCTTCACAACAAACATCAGTCAGATAGCTTAAGGCACGAAACCGTAAATAGACCAGCTCGTTGTAGAGGGGATTCAGTTTACACATGGGTGGAATATGCCACGCCCAGATCCATAACTGAAGATCTCGCTCAAACGGACACTCACAAGGAATCACTCGGCAAATCAAGTGAGCCAGTTGACGATCGCGAATCTCTATCCGATCCAGCCACTGGCGTAACGGTTGGAGTGGGTCAACCTTCGGCAGTCCTTTCAGGATAGACAATCGAGTCTGGGTAGCTGAATGAATGATAGTAGTCATAGGAATTGCAATTAATCAGTAGGGGGGAATAGAAGTAATTGATCGACCAGAAGTAGGAAAGGGATGAAAAACAAGTGGATAGGCATCTCATCCCTGGGGTTAGCTCGAAAGCGATACATCCTACCGCGACTCTTTCGGTGGTTTTTTGGCATCCTCTACCATTTGATTCAGTAGGTAATCATGTACCAAGGTGTAGAGAAAGATAATGCCGATTCCAGTCAGTATTGGTTCGATCATATTGACCTCTTAGGGCTGCGGGTGAGTAACCGTCGGGATTACAGAGATGAGGCTACCAAAGACTGTTTGCGATCGAGCATTGATTTAACTTTGCCAACAACGCTCTAACCAATCGACTAATTCCTGGCGGGGACAGACAAACTGTTTCATGGTTGTGTGTAACAAGACGGCTGCCAAACAAGTATTCACCTCAACTTGTAAAGAACCGTCGGCTAGACACTGACAGGGAATCATCAGTTCTTGCAAACGCTGATGGACGCACCAGCGATCGATACGAGAAACTTGAATTGTTTGGGGTGCGGGTGGCTCGAAAAGCATAGCTGTCACCTTACTAGCATTCGGAGTTAGGGTTGCTGATTCTGAAGGGTATGTAGTTCTTGTTCTAATCGTTCAATGCGATCGAGTAATGTCCGCACAATATCGGCTTGCACATCTGGGATTTTGTCGTGATCTAATGGACAGATATGCTGATCTCGACGGCAAATGTTGCGACCGGGGACACCGACAACAGTGCAGGTAGAAGGCACATCTCGCAGCACAATTGATCCCGCGCCAATGCGGACATAATCACCCACTTGAATATTGCCTAAAACCTTTGCTCCTGCTCCCACAACGACATGATCTCCGAGGGTGGGATGACGCTTACCAGTTTCCTTACCCGTACCGCCCAGCGTCACCCCCTGGTAAATCAGGGCATAGTCACCAACGATCGCGGTTTCGCCAATCACCACTCCCATACCATGATCGATAAATACACCTTTGCCGATCGTGGCACCGGGATGAATTTCCACGCCAGTCAACAACCGAGCCATGTGAGCGATCAATCGCGGGAAGAAAGAAACCCGGCGAACATGCAACCAGTGGGCGAGCCGATGCAGCACCAGGGCGTGCCAGCCGGGATAACAACAAAGCACTTCTAACCAATTACGAGCGGCCGGATCACGCTCAAAGATGATGGAGAAATCGGTCTGGAGCGTTTGCCAAGCCCGGAGAATGGGCAGAGTGGGTTGAGGTTGGTCTGATTCGGTATCTACAGCAGACGCGCTGGGAAGAGGCTCAGTGACCTCTGCTAAGGAGCGGGACGGGCGGGCTAGGGATAAATGGGAAGATTGACGCATTGCTTTCCGGGAGTAGTAAAGCTGTGTCCTATTCCTCCTGCTTATATCAGGTGGGACGACAGGGAATCGACCAACTTACCCGGATAAGATTATTGGATTGATTAGTCATGTACTCAATCCTCAAAAGCCCAACGAGTACCCGATATAAAAAAACTTTTGGGTACGGGTACAGGTATTTTTACACAGGGGGATGAGTATTTTAGGGGGTGGGGAATCAGTATTTTTGGACTCAGGAATAAACCCCGATTCATCAGGATTACAGGGAGTTTTACAGCAGATTTCTGCGTACTTAAACCTGTACTCACCTGCACTCAAAGAGCGGGATTTATCGGCTATTCAGCAATTTTCTGTATCTACAGCTACGGTTCCTTATCCTATATATATGGATGCAAAAACACAAGTCATCGCGACATAACTTATATATTGATCTGTATCGATCATTACAGATAACCAGCCACTCAGCGAGTGATAGGATCAGCCCATTCCCAATCGGTCAATTTCTCCTCAAATCATGGCTCAAAATCCCAATGAATCGCTTCAGATCCAGCAGGTCACCGGACTCCAACCCAAACATTTCGCTGATTTAATCCGAGCCGCCCAGCTCGTTTTTGATCCTGCCGGTGGCGTATCTGGTCGAGTCGTTGAAGTAGACTGGCCGCAGTTTGGCATTTCCTCTGGTGTACTGGAGAATCTCCGGGAGTTAGGCAGGCAATACCAATACGCCTCTCCCTACGTTGCGATCGACGTGATCTGGTCACAACTCACCCCAGAAACGCGCAGTTGGCTGATTGAAAACAAAAAAGAACTGTGGCGGCTGGAAGAAATTTTCCCCGCGTTGGATGAGGATTAAACTTACCACTCAACAAGAGAAACAGGCGATCGAGATCTCTCTCGATCGCCTACTTTCCGGAGATGGAGCGCGGGTTAACTCTGACGTTCAGCAATAAGGACAGCCGCGATCGGTTCTGGTAATTCCTCTAGGTCACTACTGTCTGCCGTTGTCATCGGGGAAGAGAATGTATAGTTCGGGTCGCAGGTTCCCGTATCGTAGACTTGAATCACCCACTTATCGGGCAAGCCTTCTACGCCAATTTCTACGACATACCAGGCATCGTTGATATAGCGAGAGCCTAGCACCGCAAACCAATCGTAATCCTCAGGGGGAATGTTCAAGTCTTCTAGCAGAAAGCTGTGTGCTAATCGTTCGGCTTCTGCTGCCGTCATCAATTCAGCCATTGGAGCAATCATTCCTTTTCACCACTCAAATCAGAACGCTAGAAATCCTCAGCACTCCAAATCTATAGCTGCGGATATAGCCCTAATTCTTTCGCCAGTTCCCGCGCCACATGCACCAGAAACTTAGCGGCATCTGGATTGTCGTTGTGCGCAAAGTACGCCGCTACCTGAGTCATGGCTTGCACCAACCCAGCATCAATCAATTCACGATGACCATCTAAGACATCAGGCTCCTGGCCATTTGGACAGTGCAGCAATTGATCAATCAGGTTCAAATATAGGGTTTGGCGTTCGTCGGTCAGTTGTTCCGTCATAAGTAAAGTGATTGGAACAGAAGGTTGATGTCACTCGATCGAACCATAATTAATAGTGTAGAAAGGTATCCGCTAGTACTAAGCTATTCACCCAGAATTGTCTCTGCGGCTACTTTTTACACCAATCACACCTCGATCGTTAAATAATCATTAACGCAGATTTTTCGCCAATAAAAATGATATTTTAGATACAGAATTGAATTTCGGAGATGACTGGGGTAGCTCCAATTTAAGTTGCTCCAGTTTTTACCCCCTTTCTGGCTGAAGATTGAACCCATTCAGCAGTTTTTGAGTACAGATGAAAGGACTCAAAAAGATCACTCAAACTATCGTTAAAGGTCTGGTATTACGTGGTTTGACCTGAGTACAGAAAAGCCTGCTCCCTCACCCCGTAAATACTCGTACCCTGATGCAGAAATACTCAACCCCTTACCCTCAAAAAAGTTTTAAAGCCTGATCAAATCAAGGCTTGAGGTTGTTGAGTACAAGCTTAATCAATTCAATAATTCTATCTACGACACACCACAAAACGGTTCTGAGGTGGCTGGTATAACTTCCTTAACGCCAAACACAAACTGCTCTTTCAGGAAATCAAACCTCTAGATTCCAATAAGAGCTTGAGTGTGTGGAGGGATGTGCTACCACTAAACCCTGTGAATCGAAGTCGTCTACGAAGCTATATTTACCCACGTTCATCAGTGGATCGTAGCGAACAGGGAATTCTAATCTGTGTAGGCAGATTCGCTAGTATTGCGGCTTCGATCGCCAGGTTTCGTTAGTAGTCAATTTTCCACGGCAACCAGTCCACCCAGCCCCTTCCGAAATTCAATTCAATGACACCACCACCAGCTACAGGACTTTTGATTTCTCCGACCACAAGTTCTCCTGCCTCGGTTACGGAATCGGTTACGGACATTTTGGTTACTAAAAATACAGTCACAACCACATCGAGTTCCAGTAGTTGTGGATGCAGTAGTACTAAACCTGCACCCACTATGGATGAACGGCTCCGAGAACGCATTGAAAAGCATCCTTGTTACAGCGAGGAAGCGCACCACCACTATGCTCGGATGCACGTTGCCGTCGCCCCAGCTTGTAACATCCAATGCAACTACTGCAACCGCAAATATGATTGCGCCAACGAAAGCCGCCCTGGTGTCGTAAGTGAACTATTAACACCAGAAGAAGCCGCCCATAAGGTGTTGGTGATTGCGGGTAAAATTCCCCAGATGACCGTATTAGGGATTGCTGGTCCTGGTGATCCGTTGGCAAATCCTGAAAAAACCTTCCGTACCTTTGAACTGATTGCCGACAAAGCCCCAGACATCAAATTATGTCTGTCTACCAATGGTTTAATGTTGCCGGATTACGTCGATCGCATTAAGCAACTCAACATCGACCACGTCACCATTACCATTAACATGGTTGACCCCGAAATTGGCACCCAAATTTATCCCTGGGTTCACTATCGCCGTCGCCGTTATAAAGGGTTAGAAGCCGCCCGCATCTTACACGAACGGCAAATGGAAGGCTTACAGGCACTCAAGGAAGCCGATATTCTGTGCAAAGTCAACTCTGTGATGATTCCGGGCATCAACGATCAACACTTAGTCGAAGTGGATCGAGTGATCCGGGAAAAAGGCGCATTTTTGCACAACATCATGCCCCTGATTTCTGCGCCTGAACATGGGACTCACTTTGGTCTAACCGGACAGCGAGGACCTAACCCCAAAGAACTGAAAGCCCTGCAAGATCAATGTGCCGACAGCAACATGAAAATGATGCGTCATTGCCGCCAATGTCGGGCGGATGCAGTGGGGTTATTAGGTGAAGATCGATCGCAGGAATTCACCAAAGACAAGTTCATGGAAATGGCTCCAGAATACAATCTGGAAACCCGTCAAGAAGTCCATGCTGGCATCGAAAAATTCCAGCAAGAACTGAAGTCAGCTAAAGCCAAAGTTAAATCCAGTCAGAAGGTGGCTAACAGCCCGAAAGTTCTGGTTGCCGTCGCGACGAAAGGAGGCGGAATCGTTAACCAACACTTCGGTCATGCTAGAGAATTCATGATCTACGAAGTGGATGCCAATGAAGCGAAATTTGTGGGACACCGCAAGGTCGAAAACTACTGTCAGGGTGGCTACGGTAAAGAAGATACCCTCGATACCGTGATCAAAGCCATCTCTGACTGCAAAGCTGTACTGGCATCCAAAGTGGGTGATTGTCCCCAGAAGGAACTAAAGCAAGCTGGTTTGATTGTGATTGAAGCCTACGATGTGATTGAAACCGTTGCCCGTCAGTTCTACAACGAATATGTATTGAACGCTACCGAGAACTGAGGACTGTACGCTGAGAACTGGGTTGACAAACTAATTGACATTCGAGTTGATAGCTCAGTTCTCATTCCTCATTCCCTGGCACTGCATTAAGGAGTAGCACAATGACATATACCATTACTAATCAGTGTATTGGCTGCGATCGTTGTCTTTCAGTTTGCCCGACTGGTGCCGTTCAATTCGATGGAAATCGCTACTGGATCGAGTCTGATTTATGTAATCACTGCCTTGGCTACTATAACGTTGCTCAATGTGCGGCGATCTGCCCAACCAACTACGGTTGTATTGCAGTCACTTCCCGAGGTTCAACTCCGGTTAAAAGCTTAAGTCCTAACGATTACTGGGAACGCTGGTTTACAGCCTACAGCTATCGGATTGCCCGTTTGCAATCGCAGCAACAAAACTCTTATTGGGAACGTTGGTTTGACACCTATTCCAAACAACTAACTCAGCTATTCGCCACACATTCTTCTCCGCTTGCCGAGGTTTAATCCATGACTGTGATTTATCTAGACAATAACGCGACCACCAAGGTAGATCCTGCTGTTCTAGAGGCAATGATGCCTTATTTGACCGAATACTATGGCAATCCGTCCTCCATGCATTCCTTCGGTGGACAGGTAGGTAAAGCAGTCAGACAAGCTCGTGAACATGTAGCTGCACTCCTCGGGGCTGAAGAGTCAGAAGTCGTATTTACGAGCTGTGGCACAGAAGGGAATAACACCGCCATTCGAGCGGCGCTGGCGGCTCAACCCGATCGTCGCCACATCATCACCACCCAGGTCGAACATCCGGCAATCCTGAATGTCTGTAAGCAACTGGAAAAACAGGGTTACACAGTGACTTACCTGTCCGTAAATCGCCAGGGACAACTGGATTTGATGGAACTGGAAGCCGCCATTACTGGCAATACCGCCCTGGTTTCCACCATGTATGCCAACAATGAAACGGGTGTGGTTTTCCCCATTGAGCAAATCGGGGCGATCGCCAAAGAATATGGAGCCGCCTTCCATGTGGACGCGGTACAGGTGGCGGGTAAGCTCAATCTGAATATGAAGACCAGCACGATCGATTTGCTGACGATCTCGGGTCACAAACTCCACGCTCCTAAAGGCATTGGCGTATTGTATGTGCGGCGAGGATTTCGCTTCCGTCCCTTACTCCTCGGCGGGCATCAGGAACGGGGTCGTCGGGCGGGTACGGAGAATGTCCCTGGCATGATTGCGATGGGCAAAGCCGCCGAGATTGCTAACTTTGAACTCAAATATATGCAGCGGGAAACCCGGTTGCGCGATCGCCTGGAACGGGGACTGTTAACGGCTATCTCTGATTGCGAAGTCAACGGACATCTCACTGAACGTCTGCCCAATACCAGCAACATCGGATTTAAGTACATTGAAGGCGAAGCGATTCTGTTGTTATTGAACCAACATGGCATTTGTGCCTCCTCCGGTTCCGCCTGCACCTCTGGCTCCTTAGAACCCTCCCATGTGTTACGAGCAATGGGTTTGCCCTACACCACCTTACATGGCTCCATTCGCTTCAGCTTATCGCGCTATACCACGGATGCCGAAGTCGATCGCGTTCTAGAGGTGATGCCGGGAATTGTCAAACGATTGCGCGAAATCTCACCCTTCAACAATGACCAGGCTGAATGGTTACAAGACCGTGAAACCGCCACCGTTGGCGCAAAAGCCTAAACCCCGCTTCCCCTGTCTGCCCACGCTTTTAGTTGTGCCCTTTATCCTTCAGAGAACTTGCCATGTGGGACTACACTGATAAAGTATTAGACCTGTTCTACAATCCCAAAAATCAGGGAGCGATCGACGATCCGAATGAAGCTGGTATTGCCGTTGTGTTTGGTGAAGTTGGTAGCATTGCCTGCGGTGATGCCCTGAGATTACACCTGAAGATCAACATCGAACAGGATACAATTCTCGATTCCCGGTTTCAAACCTTTGGTTGCACCAGTGCGATCGCCTCCTCTTCGGCATTGACAGAAATGATTAAAGGGTTAACCTTAGATCAAGCCTTAAACCTGAGTAATAAGGATATTGCTGAGTATCTCGGGGGCTTGCCGGAAGCCAAAATGCACTGTTCGGTGATGGGGCAGGAAGCGTTAGAAGCGGCAATTTACAAATACCGTGGCATTGAAGTTGAACATCACGAAGAAGATGAAGGCGCGTTAGTTTGTACCTGCTTTGGCATCAGTGAGAATAAAATTCGCCGGGTGATTATCGAGAACGATCTCGGCACAGCCGAACAGGTGACCAACTACATCAAAGCTGGTGGCGGTTGTGGTTCTTGTTTAGCCAACATTGAAGACTTGATCATCGCTGTACAGGCAGAAACCGCGACGACCTCCGCTAGAGTGGCGGCTGAACTAGAACGAGTCAATCAACCCCTAACCACGATTCAAAAAATCAATCTCATCCAGCAAGTGTTGACCGAAGAAGTCCGTCCGGTGCTGATGGCAGATGGCGGTGATGTCGAACTGTACGACCTAGAAGGCGACATTGTCAAAGTTGTGTTGAAGGGAGCCTGCGGATCTTGCTCCAGCAGTACCGCTACCCTCAAAGTCGCGATCGAAGCCCGGTTGCAAGAACGAGTATTACCCAGCCTGACGGTTCAAGCGGTCTAAACCAAATCGAGTACAGTTTTTCCACTCTTCACTCTCTGAAACTTTTCTACCCACGATCGAATTCATGAAAACCTACTCACTTTTACGCTCCCCAGCGACCTGGGGCGAACGATCACCACCCATGTGCCACTGCGAACGCCTCCGGCACACTGATCGAAATCGCTCTTAGTGCGTTAACCCGCACGACTCTCTCTGAGATTCCCACCGACACCCGTAGGGGCGGGTATCGCAAACTATCGGGAAGGCTATCACACCCACCCCTACATGCCCGACCCTTCTAAAACTATCCATTAAGGAGACAAGTTCCATGACTGACGAACAAATTAGACAGATTGCGTTCTACGGCAAAGGTGGTATCGGTAAGTCCACAACTTCACAGAACACGATCGCTGGTATGGCAGAACTGGGTCAGCGCGTCATGATCGTTGGTTGTGACCCGAAAGCAGACTCCACCCGTCTGATGCTGCACAGTAAAGCTCAAACCACCGTTCTTCACCTCGCAGCTGAACGCGGTGCTGTGGAAGATGTAGAACTTGAAGAAGTGCTGCTGACTGGTTATCGCGATGTCCGTTGCGTTGAATCCGGTGGTCCTGAACCCGGTGTCGGTTGTGCTGGACGCGGTATCATCACTGCCATCAACTTCCTGGAAGAAAATGGCGCTTATGAAGACCTCGACTTTGTATCCTACGACGTATTGGGCGACGTAGTTTGCGGTGGTTTCGCCATGCCAATTCGGGAAGGCAAAGCCCAGGAAATCTACATTGTCACCTCTGGTGAAATGATGGCAATGTATGCCGCTAACAACATTGCTCGGGGGGTTCTGAAGTATGCCCACTCCGGCGGTGTCCGTTTAGGTGGTTTGATTTGTAACTCCAGAAAGGTCGATCGGGAACTTGAACTGATCGAAACGCTGGCGAAGCGCCTGAACACTCAGTTGTTACACTTCGTTCCTCGCGACAACATCGTTCAACACGCTGAACTGCGCCGGATGACAGTGATTGAGTATGCGCCCGATAGCCAACAGGCTGAAGAGTACCGCACCTTGGCGAAGAAGATTATCGACAACAAGAACCTTTGCGTCCCGACACCAATTTCGATGGATGAACTGGAAGATCTGTTAGTTGAATTCGGCATCCTGGGTGGTGAAGAAGAGTACGAAAGAGCGATCAAGGAAGGTACTAAAGCTCCGGCTAGTATCGCCTAGTTAATTCGCAGGGGATGGAGCATCTTACTTACCCATCCCCTCCTTTCCCTTTCTCTCCATCCGCCCATTCCCTACTCACTCAGAGAGGCAAAACATGACACCTCCCGAATCCGCTACATTAGAAGAAGCGACTACCGTTAATCAGACCACATCCGTTGCCGACACTAAAGAACTGATCAAAGAAGTTCTGGAAGCATATCCCGATAAAGCCAAGAAAAAGCGGGAAAAACACTTAAATGTCTATGAAGCAGGTAAATCAGACTGTGGTGTTAAATCTAACATCAAGTCGCTTCCTGGCTCCATGACTACCCGTGGTTGCGCTTATGCCGGGTCTAAAGGGGTGGTTTGGGGTCCGATTAAGGACATGATCCACATTAGTCACGGTCCCGTTGGTTGTGGTTATTACTCCTGGTCTGGTCGCCGTAATTACTACATCGGCACCACTGGAATTGACACCTTTGGGACAATGCAATTCACCTCTGACTTCCAGGAGCGTGACATTGTGTTTGGTGGTGACAAAAAACTTGCCAAGCTCATCACTGAATTAGAAGAACTGTTCCCCTTAAATCGCGGTGTTTCGATTCAATCAGAATGCCCGATCGGTCTAATTGGGGATGACATCGAAGCGGTTGCTAAAAAGTCCGCTAAAGAAATTGGCAAAACCGTTGTACCCGTTCGTTGCGAAGGGTTCCGGGGTGTGTCCCAATCACTAGGTCACCACATTGCCAACGACGCTGTTCGCGATTGGGTATTCCCCCAATACGACAAAGCCAAGAAAGAAGGTAATGTTCCTGAAGGCACTCCCTACGATGTCGCCATCATTGGAGACTACAACATTGGGGGAGATGCCTGGTCTAGCCGGATTCTGCTGGAAGAAATTGGCTTGCGGGTTGTAGCACAGTGGTCAGGGGATGGCACACTGCATGAAATGATCAACACTCCTTCCGTGAAACTGAATCTAGTTCACTGCTATCGCTCCATGAACTACATCAGCCGTCACATGGAAGAAGCCTATGGTATCCCCTGGTTAGAATACAACTTCTTCGGGCCGACCAAAATTGCTGAATCCCTGCGCGAAATTGCTGCCAAATTTGATGCCACGATTCAGCAAAAAGCGGAAGAAGTGATCGCCAAGTATGAAGCCCAAACCCAAGCCGTGATCGAAAAATATCGTCCTCGGCTGGAAGGCAAAACCGTTGCTCTGATGGTAGGTGGTTTACGTCCCCGTCACGTTGTTCCCGCCTTCTACGATCTAGGCATGCAACTGATTGGTACAGGCTACGAGTTTGGACATAACGACGACTACAAACGTACCACTCACTATGTAGAAAACGGCACACTGATCTACGATGACGTTTCTGCCTATGAGTTTGAGGAGTTTGTCAAACAACTAAAACCCGATCTGATTGCCTCTGGGATTAAAGAGAAATATGTTTTCCAGAAGATGGCACTGCCTTTCCGGCAAATGCACTCCTGGGATTACTCCGGTCCCTACCACGGTTACGACGGATTCGCGATCTTCGCCCGTGACATGGATCTCGCACTCAACAGCCCAACCTGGAGCCTGATTGGTGCTCCCTGGAAGCAAGCTGAGGCAACGGCATAACTGGGCTAGGGGATGAGGAGATTGGGAAGATGGGGAGATAGGGAAGACAAGATATATCCTCTCTCACCCTCCTTACCTTCCCCACCCCCCTCATCTTCCCCCACTCCCTCACCCTCCCCACCTGCCTCGCTGCCTCACTCCTCTTCATCTCACTCATACTTGGAGACTCATCATGGCTCAGAACAATATCGACAACATTAAAGACCACGCGGAACTATTCCACCAGGACGAATATCAGGAATTATTTCAGGCCAAAAAAGAATTTGAAGGCGGGCATGATCCGGAGGAAGTCCAACGGATTGCGGACTGGACAAAAACTTGGGACTATCGGGAAAAGAACTTTGCTAGAGAAGCGTTGACCGTTAACCCCGCTAAAGCCTGTCAACCGCTTGGAGCCATTCTCGCCGCTGTTGGCTTTGAAGGCACACTACCCTTCGTACATGGTTCTCAAGGTTGTGTCGCTTACTTCCGCTCTCATTTCACTCGCCACTTCAAAGAACCCTTCTCAGCCGTTTCCTCCTCTATGACTGAGGACGCGGCGGTGTTTGGGGGCTTGAACAATATGATTGATGGCTTAGCCACCTCCTACAATCTCTATAAACCCAAAATGATTGCCATGTGTACAACTTGCATGGCAGAAGTGATTGGGGATGATCTACAAGCCTTCATCAAGACCTCGAAAGAAAAGGGTTCCATCCCAGAAGATTTCCCAGTTCCCTACGCTCATACGCCTAGCTTTGTCGGTTCCCATATCACGGGGTACGACAACATGATGAAAGGGATTCTGACGAATCTGACAGCGGGCAAGAAAACCGAAACGAAGAACGGCAAAATCAACTTTATCCCTGGATTTGAAACCTACATTGGCAACCTGCGGGAGATCAAGCGGATTGCTAATGTCATGGGCGTTGATTACACCCTGTTAGCCGACAACTCCGAGTACCTCGATTCACCCAATACTGGGGAATACAACATGTACCCGGGTGGTACTCCGCTAGAAGCGGCGGCGGACTCGATCAATGCTGAAGCCACGATCGCCTTCCAGGCTTACTCCACCACCAAAACTCGGGAGTACATCCAAAAGGATTGGCAGCAACCGACCTATGTAGCTCGTCCCGTTGGCATTCGCGGTACGGATGAGTTCTTGATGAAGCTGTCTGCCCTGACTGGTAAGCCGATTCCCAAGGAGTTGGAAGATGAGCGGGGTCGTGCAGTTGATGCCCTCACCGATTCCCAGGCATGGCTACATGGCAAGCGGGTATCCATGTACGGCGATCCCGATTTAGTGATTGGCTTGGTGCAATTCCTGTTAGAAGTGGGTGCGGAACCCGTTCACATTGTTGTTAGCAATAGTAATGATGTGTTTGAATCGGAACTACGGGCATTGCTCGATTCCAGTCCCTTTGGTCAAAATACCGTGATCTACGGCGGTAAGGATCTCTGGCACATGCGCTCCTTACTATTTACCGAGCCGGTAGACTTCTTCATCGGGAACTCCTACGGCAAGTACCTCTGGCGGGACACCCACACCCCGATCGTGCGGATTGGCTATCCCATCTTCGATCGCCATCACCTGCACCGTTATGCTACCTACGGCTACAGTGGCACGATCAATCTACTCAACTGGATTGTCAACACGATTCTGGATGAGTTGGATCGCAACACGATCGTTCCAGCGAAGACAGACATCTCCTACGACCTGATTCGCTAATCACTTGAAAAAATTGGTAATGGTTGATTCATTTCGACCATTACCAATTACCAATCTAGTTAACGCGAATTAAACATCGCTCTTCCAAGAACTTCGTTAATTGTTGTGGTTGTGCAGGTGAGGCATTGACAATGAATCCAATTCAAATCAACGACACAACCCTACGGGATGGCGAACAGGCGGCAGGAGTCGCCTTTACTTTAGAGGAAAAAGTCGCGATCGCTCAATTGCTGGATGCGATGGGCGTACAAGAACTGGAAGTTGGCATTCCGGCAATGGGAGAGGCAGAAACTCGCGCGATCGCCACAATCAACAATTTGGGACTAAAAGCCCAATTGCTGGGTTGGAATCGAGCTGTAATTTCTGATATTTCTGCCTCACTCTCCTGCGGTCTGAAGCGTGTTCATATCTCCGTTCCCGTGTCTACCATTCAAATTGAAACCAAGTTTCAAGGGCAATGCCAAACCATGCTGGAGCGGTTACGTAACACCATCAGCTATGCCTGCGATCGGGGGTTATATGTAGCAGTCGGGGGCGAGGATTCTTCCCGCGCTGACGAATCCTTTTTGTTAGATGTCGTCGGCTATGCCCAGGAATGGGGCGCGTCCCAGTTTCGCTTCTGTGACACCGTTGGCATCCTTGATCCCTTCAGCACCTACCAAAAAGTCCGGAAGTTAGTGGAGTCGGTGTCAATTCCCATTGAAATGCACACCCACAATGATTTGGGTTTAGCCACTGCCAATGCTCTAGCTGGAGTCAAAGCTGGAGCAACGTCCGTGAACACCACCGTCAACGGTTTAGGGGAACGGGCAGGTAACGCGGCTTTGGAAGAAGTGGTAATGGGACTGAAGCAGATCTACGGCATCAAGGTGGGGATCGCCACCCAACGGTTTCTAGAATTATCGCGTTTAGTCATTCAAGCCTCCGGGTGTGGCATGCCCCCCTGGAAAGCGATCGTCGGAGATAATGCCTTTGCCCATGAGTCCGGCATTCATGCCGCTGGAGTGTTGAAAAACCCCACCACCTACGAACCCTTTGCACCCGAAGAAGTCGGTTTACAACGGCGGTTAGTAGCTGGTAAACATTCAGGACGACACTTAGTGATTGCGATGCTGCAACAACACGGCATTACCTTAGGACAGCAAGAAGCCCAGGTTGTGTTAGATGCTGTCCGCCAACGATCGACCGAGATGAAACGGAATTTAACAGTAGACGAACTATTAACGTTAGTGGAAGAGCGGAGATTGAGCCATGCAATCTAGTGAAGTTGAACTCGATGATCCACCTGTTTTTGACATCGGAGAAAAAGTGCGATCGCGGAAATTAATTCGCAATGATGGTACATTTCCCGGTAAAGAAATTGGTGAGACATTAGCCAAAAAAGGGGATGTAGGATATGTCGTCAGTATTGGCACATTTCTGCAAGCCTCGTACATTTATGCCGTCCATTTTATGACCACAGGCTACATCGTGGGTTGCCGTGGCAAGGAGTTAGAGTCAGCAGAAATTTCCGAATAGTTATAGTACCCGTTGTCAATTACGTCCATTGTTTGAGGAACTAACCCGTATGAAAGTCATGTTACGCCAGAATTCTTTAGGACATTTAGTTGTCTATGTAGCCAAGAAAGATTTAGAAGAAGAAGTAGTGAAACAAGAAGATACGGCAGAAGGTAGATTGATGACCTTAGCTAATGATTGGCAGTTGGTATTTACAGATTTAGAAGAACCAATTAAGTTACCGAAAACTGTGGAAGCTCGACGAGTGGCTTAGGCTAGTTGACCTTTGCCCTCATCCCCAACCCTTCTCCCAGAGGAGAAGGGAGTCGATCCAGTTCTTGTTCCCTCTTCTAGGGGAGAGGGCTAGGGTGTAGCTTGCTTCCCGAAGGGGGGTGGCTTACAATCGCCGATTAAACTTAAACAGTGTTTGCAAACCATCCTCTATCATTCTTGTCCCTGATTTGGTGTGGTGTTATGAGCAATTCTCGTTACGATCGCCAATCATCCTTCCAACTTGAAGGGGAATTTCTCACCTTTGTTGCAGAAGCAGGCAAAATTAAATACCTGCGCCTGATTGTGGCTAATGATGAGGTTCAAATTAAGCTATCTAAGGCTGCCCGTGCCTCACTATTTCAGCAACAGCAGCAAAGTTTAGAGTTAATTCTACGCCCGTGGGATCGAATTCAAATTACCGGAGAACAAAAGCTCGATCGTCACAGTAACATCAAGCTCAAAGCCCATGACGTAATCAAACTCAATCAAAGTTGTTCTCTAGCTTGTAAAGATCAGTTTACTAGCGAGATGACTTCAGAAGTAGATTTAGCGGTTCCTAGAAATGCTTCTAAACCCTCTACTAAATCCTCGTCAAAACCAAAAGCAAAGTTGTTGATTTGTCAGAAGTCAGGTTGTCAAAAACGAGGTGGCAATAAACAACATCAAAGACTCGAAACCTTGTTACACGATCGCGGGATTCAGCATCTTGTCATGATTGAAGCCACCGGATGTTTAGGTAAATGTTCCATGGCTCCCAATATTATGTTGATGCCGGGTAAGCAACGGTTAAGTGGGATGAAACCAGAAGCGATCGTGGAGTTACTAGAAATGCTGAAGTAAGCCATTATTCAAGTTCTAACACCTTTCGTAGCAGGACTTGATCTTCTAACTTAGCCTGGAATCGCCCATTCTCAATATCTCGAATCCAGCTTTGACTTTTACCAGTCCGTTCCGCCAATTGCCGTTGGCTCCAACCCCGTTCTTTTCTGGCTAACACAACCTGTTCACCCGATAATGTCGGTAACGAATTAATTTTGAGTTTCTTTCGGGTTGATCGGGGACTAATTGGTTTATTACCAGAACCGGGCGATCGCTGTTTTTTCCGGGCTAATGGTTGATTCCAATCATCTGGCAACTCAAAATATAAGATGCGGGCATTCATGAGCAAATTCCATTTACCGCGTGGTCCAGCATCCGTTAAGCGGGTGTCATTATTGGCATCATTCATCCAAAATTCTAGTGCTGCCTCCGCATCGTCCGGAATGTCTTGCAACTTTGCCCAGAGTGGTTGAATTTCTGCCGGATACGTCATGGGATCAAACACAGGTTTCAACCCGTAATTACTCAGCACAGCAAGATCACTTTCAAACGTCCGCATCAAGCGTTTGCGCTCATCCCGTTGAGAAGCGACATGCATAATTCGGGCTTCACCATAGGCAATTCGCATCAACGTGGGTACTGTCACCCGCTGTTCATTGCCAATTCGAGCTTTAAACAACAGCCACAACATCATACGGACAGCCCCTTCATGTTGCTGCCAAATACTCATGACCGTAGTCAACAGCGATTTTGGTAAATTGCCATATTGATATAACGCCGACTTTTCTTTAGAACGTTGTTGGTTCAGAAAGTATTTTGCCCAAGTTCCAGGTCGAATCCGAAACGTTAACCCTACCAAATGCTTACAGCCTAATTCATCTTCCTGAAAATGATGGTGTGTTTCTAACAAATGCCACAAACGATTTTCTTCTAAACAAAACGCTGGGATTCGTCCTTGCTGTGCCCAATTCATTGAAATTGTAATCAAACAGGGTTGTTGAGCTAGGGCTTTAATTAAAGTTAGTTTTGCTGGTTTAGTTAAATCCTTCCGTTTGTCCAATCCTAGATATTCTTCAATCTGCTGGTCACTAATGACAAATTCTTCCTCCCAAGGTTTTTCTAAGGCTGCTGCATGAGCCGCATAAATTAAATGTAAACAAGAGGCTCGAATATCTAAGGCTTGTAAAACCGTTTCAGCCTGTGGTTTTGGTAATGCAACGGGATGATCCGGATCCAGTGAGTTGGTAATGCGTAATGTAATCGATCCCTTGCCCTGATTCACCGTTCGGTGATAGGCGAGTTTGCCATCCTCATCTTCTTTCCAGGACAACGATCGACGCTGGGCTAACAGATTACACATCTCCCAAATGGCGATCGCAGAGGCAAATGGACTCGTTTTCCCATTGGAGAACAGATCCAGGCTAGTGGTCGGTCGCGCCTCAACTAACTTTGTTCTCCCCTTCTTAGCCTGAAAGGGGACGGGAGCCCCCACCGGACAATGAACTAAACACTGTGGTTCTGGGAAAAAGCCCTCACAGTTGTTGCACAACACTGGGTTAATCCAAAAGTTGCCATCATCGACGCAAATCGCATTCGTTGGGCATTGTGGACGACAGTTATCACATCCCACACAATCATCAGGAATCTTATAAGCCATAGGGATTTCACAGGGAGTCCAAGGTTAAGTGTAGCCAACCTAAATCGCCGATGAGTCAATCTCTCATCTCTCAGAGCGTTGTAGACCATGCCAAGCCTAAAACGCACCTGAGGTACGAGAAATAACGGATATGCTTGAGTCGTTACCGAACTATTCACGATCGATATAGGTATTTTTTCTAATTAAAAAATACGAACAATTATGTTCAATTTGAGCGTTTAAATAGGACTTAACTCTACGAAACAAATTTTAACACGCCTACCCCACAAGCGGTTCAGATTGATCTTGATTCAAGCAAGAAAATTTAGTTGTTTTTGCTACGGTTTTGCAAAACCTAACCGTTTCATCAATTACTTTTCGCCTCTGTCAGTAGAAGTAATGTTCCTTGAATCAACTACGAAACGGGCAGAAATGTTATCTATAAACGTTCTAATATTAGTAATTTGTAATTTTAGTTACAGTTTATTTTCTAGATTCCTCTAAGACTCTGGCTTCAGAGCATTTTCCTTCGCTTTGTCCAATAGAGTCAAACCGTTTTACCTCTGGAAATTTTCTCAATTAGGCTATGCGATCGTGCCCAGAAATCCCAGTTTGTCAGTAGAATAATTGTCAAAAATTTTTGTTTTCAGGTGATTATCAGGACTGACTGAGCTTGTTAAGTTGTGATCAACCAAAAATTTTTGAAATATGAACAGATCAGGCTTAGTAGATCAGATGCAGCCGAAATAGTTGAGTAGAGTTGCGTAATAGAACTCAAATTTTTTTAAGCTGAACCACTCACAAATTAGTTTAATATCTTTCTAGAATTGATATTGCTGATCTGATAATTTAATGATCAGTTCTAATTATTGCCTGTGGTTTGGTTTAGATCCATTAACAGGTTCTACTATCCCAGCAGACTTACTTGTTTTCTCAATTACAGCCTTGCCTTACTCTGATCATCCCATCTTCTCTTGATTACCACCATGACAACTGACGAGAGTACCCTATCCTGGTATCAAGTACCCGCAGAAACTAAACGCTTATTGCAAGCGGCAGCCGCTGCCTGGGAAGATACGGCTAGTTCTGAAGCTTTAATGCGTCAGGCGATCGCCCAAACTCAAACAGATCTCAATGTTTTAGTGGCTGCCTATCGCTACTTTTTTTATAAAAATAACAATTCAATGGCACTTCAGATGGCACATCAAGTGCTGGAACAGGTACAAATAGTCGAACAACTACCAACCGAGTGGGAACAACTCAAACCAATCTTGATTTGCCGAAAAGAAGAACCAAATATTCGGTTATACCTCAGTGCCTACGCGGCTTCTGGACTGGTGTTAGCTCGCCTAGGCAATATAGAAGCCGCAACAGTCATTACCGCTAGAGTGAGTGAGATTGACGATCGCAAAGAATTTGGTGCATCTACCGTATTGGATGTATTGACACGATCGCCGGAAGAGGACGATGAGTAATGTCTAAATCAACATCATTGAATTTTGGAACTGTTATGAATGGAAAAGATTGGTTAGTCAATGATGATGGTAGTTGTGAGGTTCGGCCCTCGGCTCGGGAATGGGACTTAATCCGGGAGCATTACTACTTCCATCGCTTCTTGACCGAAATTGTTGATCTGTTAGACCAGGCAACCCACGAAACCGAAGAATGGGATTTTCTGCCCCAAATTCGGATGAAAGTCCGGCAACTGATGACCAATTCCTACTGGCTCCAGACTCAATATTTAGAGGCTGATCCCAAATTAGGATTTGCGATCCTGCCGTTGTATGACGAAATTGGTTATCCCCTGACAGTTCAAACCGTTACCTTTGCTCCGGGAGTTACCTCACCCATTCATAACCACGGGACTTGGGGAGTAGTCGCCGTCCTCAAAGGAGAGGAACAACACACCTTCTGGCAACGTACTCCTAATTCAGAATTTCCTGATCGAATTCAACCTGTAGGCACTAAAGTTGTCACGGCTGGAGAAATTATCAGTTTCACCCCTCAAGCCATTCATCAAATCACAGCCGTTGGTGATACCCCCGTCATTACATTTCATCTCTATGGCGACACTCAACCCCGATCGCGGTTTGAGTTTGAGCCAGCGACCCACACCGCTAAACAGTTCTAAACCTATCTTGTCTCCACTCTATGGCAACAGTCATTTTCTACGAAAAGCCAGGTTGTATTAACAACACCAAGCAAAAGATGCTCTTGCAAGCTGCCGGACATCAGCTAAAAATCCATAATCTGCTGACTGAAATCTGGACAGCAGAGAGCCTCCGACCCTTCTTTGGCGACCTGCCAGTCACCGCATGGTTTAATCACACTGCTCCAATGATTAAGTCGGGTGAGGTCGTGCCCAAAAGCCTAGATGAGGCGGCTGCATTGGCTTTGATGGTTCAATATCCCTTGCTAATTCGCCGCCCCTTACTGCGAGTTGCCGATCGCTACGCGGTTGGGTTTGACCAAGTTGAAATCAATACCTGGATTGGGTTACAGCCATTAGATGCGACCCAAAAAGAGACTGTAGAATCGCTGCAAAAGCAGGATTTACAAAGCTGTCCTCGTCAGTCCTAATTTACTGATTCCACGATCCTAAGCTTTCAATAAGATTAGCCGGAGTGAATCCAGTTGAACATACCAAGGGAGTGGATTTTGCTTCAACGTTTCCCACTTCTCTTTAAACACTTCTGCTTGCAGATGATAGTCCTGGGCATGAGTTGGTTGGGTATTAAATTTGAGAAATACTGTCATCCGATGCGGTGTTTCACTGGTGGCAACAAGCCAGCAAGGAAAGGTGTTCGGTTGGTGAGGGTTTCTGGTAAAGCGGATTTGATGGGCGCGAATACCAACATAGTCAAGCCGATCGGGGAAAGGTTCAATCACTTGCAAGGTCACGCCCCAATCGATCGCCAGGATTTCCTGTTCCGTGATTGCCTCCGCCTGGGAAAAGTTTTTGCATCCCGTCAATTTTGCGACTCCCAGCACACCGGGATGTTCAAATACTTCATATTTAGAACCCGATGCCATCACCTGTCCCTTGTCCAGCACCAGTAAGTTCTGACAGACCCGATAGGCTTCTTCCAAGTTATGGGTGACAAATAAACTGATTCCCTTAAAGTCACGGAGTCGGGCAATCATTTCCTGTTCCATCTGGCTCCGCAAATGGGTATCCAGGGCTGAAAATGGTTCATCCAGTAATAACACTTCGGGGTCGCTGGCAAGTGCCCGGGCAAGTGCCACCCGTTGCTGCTGCCCACCGGAAAGCTGGTTGGGATAGCGATCGCCGTATCCCTGCAATTGCATTGCTTCGAGTTGGGCTTCTACCCGTTGCCGAACTTCACCGGCTGAAAGGGTTCTCGGTAAACCAAAGGCAATATTTTTTGCCACGGTCATGTTGGGAAATAGCGCATAATTCTGCACCAGAAAGCCAATCCGCCGATCGCGACTGGGCACATTAATGCCGCGTTTGGCATCAAACAGCACCCGCCCATTCAAGACAATTTGCCCCCGAGTAGGAGCCTCCATACCAGCAAGGCAGCGCAGTAACATGCTTTTCCCCGCTCCCGATCCCCCCAATATGCCCAACGTCGATTCGGCAACATCAAAGGCTAACTCTAAGTCAAAGGTCGCCAGACGTTTGCTCAGATTCACGGTTAACCCTGAGCCGCTATCAGCAGGTCTCCGGGGAGCGGGAAAAGTGCTGGTTGGAGCAAGGACAGCGTTACGTTGCGTCATGGCAGTAGTCTGTCTCACTACACTACCGTGGCGCGATCGACGCTTTTGCCGTTGCTCCTGCCAGAAATTGACTGCAAAGATCCCCGATAGGGACATTAGGATAATCACGACTGCCCAGAACCAGGCTTCGTTCATGGCTCCCGCTTCGACCGCAAAGTAGATCGCCATTGGAATTGTCTGGGTCTGTCCGGGAATATTCCCTGCCAGCATTAGCGTTGCCCCAAATTCACCTAAAGCCCGAGCAAACGCCAGCACCATTCCCGCCAATACTCCCGGTAACGCCAAAGGCAACATGACGCGGCGAAACACCGTCCACTCAGACGCACCTAATGTCCGTGCCACCGCTAACAAGTTTTGATCCACCTGTTCAAAGGCACCCAGGGCAGTGCGATACATCAGCGGAAAGGACACCACCATTGCCGTAATCACGGCTCCATACCAGGTAAATACCACACTGAAGTCAAAGGACATCAGCATTTGACCCGCAGGACCATGTTTGCCAAACAACAACAGTAACAGAAACCCCACCACGGTTGGCGGCAGGATCAGCGGTGAGACGAAGATCCCTTCCAGCAAGGATTTGCCTCGCCCCTGATAGTTCAACATCCAGTAGGCAGCGGCAACTCCGGCAAAAAAGGTTAAGACAGTGGCGAGTAGGGAAACTTTGAGCGAGATCCACAGAGGAGACAGATCGAGTGGCACTGCAAATGGGTCATTCATGGCACGATTGAGTTATCGACATCAACTCTATCGGGGACTAAGAAGGGAAGCGCCAAGGTTATTTGACAATAAAGCCATACTGACGCAATACCCCTTTGGCTTCGCTTCCAGACAGGTATTTGACAAATGCCTTAGCCTGATCAATGTTTTTGCTACTTTTCAGCACTGCCATTGGATACACGATCGGCGAGTGGTAGGCATCATCAGCAGTCACCGCAATGTTCACTTTGTTAGAAATCTTGGCATCGGTCAGGTAAATCATTCCTACATCCGCATTGCCACTTTCTACTGCCGCTAACACCTGCCGCACGTTATTCGCATAAACGAGTTTTGGTTTGACCTCGTTCCATAGCTTGAGCTTTTGCAACACCTGTTCAGCATACTGACCGGCGGGTACACTGCGCGGCTCCCCGATCGCAATTCGCTTAATTTCCGGTTGCTTCAAACTCGCAAAACTGGTCACGGCTCTAGACCCCTGGGGAACCACCACAACTAGCCTGTTATTCGCCAGATTGGTACGCGTACCAGTCACCAATCCTCCTTTTTGCTCCAACGTATCCATTTGTCGCTTCGCTGCCGAGATGAAGACATCGGTCGGGGCACCCTGTTCGATCTGCTGAAGTAGCGCTCCCGATGCCCCAAAGTTAAAGGTGAGGTTCACATCCGCATGGGCTTTCTGGTAGAGCGGTTTAATGTCTGCCATCACATCCTTCAAGCTAGCCGCTGCCGATATTAACAGGTTGGTACGAGCCTGAGCGGGTTCAGGATTGACAAAGCGCCACCCCAGTGCCAGAAAGAAACTCATGAATGCGACACTCAAAAATAACAGAACCTGTTTACGTTGCATAGAATTATCCTTAGAGCAAGGCGCTTGAGATGAGAGCTGGCAAAACCATACCAACCTTAGCCGACCTGCCCAACTAAATTGGTAACAGTTTTAGTCAAAGCGGTCATTGTATAGACTCAATACCAACCTGCTGCATGATAATAGAATCCTTTCAGAGAATTTGTAACCTATGCCACACCAATAAAGTTGGTAATAGAGTTACGGCATTAGTATCTGTAGGGCACTGGCACGATCGCTGATCTAAGGCGATTTTGGGAAGAAAAGATCCCCCAGTTGTTTGTTGTATCCGTCAAGCGATCTGCCAAACCTGCCCTTACAGGTCTTTTGTTTTCTAGAAATCGCCTGAGCAGTGATTTAACCTAAACTTCCTGGTGTGGGTCTTGCTAGAATTTTGAAGCAGTCGCAACCCATTGGGCGATCGAACCTTGAAGCAGAAACGTGCCAAATCCTTGCTATTAGCGCTACTAAATTCTCTGGCTGATTTTGATGGGGAGTTATCCGAGGCAGCGATCGAACTATTGGATGAGTTAAAAACCCGATCGCAGCCGTTGCCACCGTTGTATGCCGATGTGTTTCTGTTGCCCCATTCTGCCACCTGTAGCGATTTAGTCGATCGCATTCGCTCGCTGTCTCAGGAGCAAGTGGCGATCGCGAGTTATGCGTTTCAGATTTTTCGCTATTACGAACAAATTTTGCGAGCGTATCCCAGTGGTGGCTCCCCGCAACAACAAGCCGCGTATGAGTCGCAGATCGAGCGAGTGCGGCTGTCTGTGGCGCGATCGAAAGCCGCGTTAGCCGAATCGTTTGGCTAAGGGATCTATAGCGTCTCGGTCGTAACCTGGCAGATCTCAGTATGATGATGGAGATTAGCCTGTTGTAATGCTGTATGAATAAGCCACTGCTAGAGATCTTCCGGAAGGCGTACCGAGATTTAGATCTGTTTCCGCTATTTTCAGCCGAGGAAATCAAGCGGTTTCGGGTGGAGTATGGCGGCGATACGCTGGCGCGGTTAGAGCAGGTGATCGATGATGCGCCGACGGATGGCAAGATTGTGTTTGCTGGACACCGGGGATGTGGCAAGTCTACGCTGTTGGCAAAACTAGCTCGGCAGATGCAAGATTTGAATTATTTTGTCGTGCTGTTTTCGATCGCTGATATGGTTGAGATGTCAGCCGTGGATCATGTCAATATCCTGTATGCGATCGCGGTGCAACTGTTGAGTAAAGCGACCCGGATGCAGGTGGCGATCCCAGAGAAAACGAAGGAAACGATTCTCAAGTGGCTGATTACGACCCGAACGGAAAGTGTTACCCAAGATCTGAAATCGCAGTTTGGCGTGGGTGGCGATATTTTGAAGCTGATTACGGCAAAGCTACAGTCAGAATCGACGTTTAGGGAAGAGATTAAACATACCTATGAACGGCGGATTAATGATCTGGTGCAGAAAATTGATGAGATTGCCCGTAGCATTCAGGAGGTCACAAAGCGAGAGGTGCTGGTGATCATTGATGACCTGGATAAGCTGGATTGGCAACTGGTAGAGGAGATCTACCAAAACAATATTAATGCTCTGTTCCGACCCCAGATTCGGATTGTCTTTACGATTCCGATCGCAGTAATTCGGGATATTGAGTTGCGGACAATTTTGCAGACGGCATCGGGGACACCCATTCAGCAAATGGAGGTGGCAAAGTTTTTTACCAAAGCGTCACGGCATGATCCGGCAGCGACTCCGGCGGAAACAAAGATGCAAGTATTTCTTCAGGTGTTGGCGAAACGGATTCCCACGGAGTTGATTGAACCAGAGACAGCGCGGGAAATGGTGTTGCAGAGTGGTGGGGTAATTCGGGAACTGGTGCGAATTGCTAGAGGGTGTTGCTCTCAGTGTTTGTTGCAACTGCGGAGTGATCCGACTCAAACCGATGTGAAGATTAACCAGGAGGTGTTGCAACTGGCGTTGAGGGATATTCGCAATGATTTCGCGGCATCACTAGGCGAGAGTCGGTATGAGATTTTGGCAACCACCTATCATCAGGCAGAACCGACGGAGATTACGGATCAGGAGTTTTTAGTCTTATTGCATGGGCTATATATTTTGGAGTACCGCAATGATGATCTGTGGTATGACGTGCATCCGGTGGTGGTGGAGTTATTACGACGGCGGAATTTGTTGACTGCAATAACCGCATAACCAGGGAAAGCGTCATGGTAGCCGTCCCCGATCGCGAAGCCGACAATCGGTATCACTATAACCGTCTGATGGTGGCGCTGGAAGCCAGCCAGGGCAAACTCGATTTGCTGATTGCGGTCTGCAATGACCGCAATTTGCAAGCGGAGATGATTCAACAGTATGAGCAAGAGTTGCGGGAGCAGGGGGTGCAACCGTTCCGAGTGTTTGTGCAATGGCAAGACCCCAGTTTACGGCTGGCATTAGAACGGTTGGTAGAGCAGGAGCCTACACTTCAGGTAGGGAATGCGGCGGTAGTGACAGTCCAGGGGATTGATAGTTTAATTTCGGTGCGGTTGGGCGAGGCGCAGTCGCAACAGGAGCGGTTTTTTGGCTACCTACAATGGACACGGGAAGCATTTCGGCAGTTTTCGTTTCCGGTGGTGATCTGGATGACGAAGCAGGTGTTAACTCAATTAGCCGAGCGATCGCCAGACTTTTGGAGTTGGCGCGGTGGAGTGTTTTGGTTTGGGCTACAACCAGAAGACCTGCGCTCACCCGATCGCAACTCGCCTCAAACCATACAGTCACCTCATCAAACCGAGCTAAATGGTACTTTAGAAAACTTGCTGCATCAGATTGAAGCGTTAGAACAACAGCCGGATGCAGATCGATCGCAGTTAGCCGACCTGTTTGAGCAATTAGGTGAGGCATACGCCCGACGAGTTAAGAGTGGAAAAGATCGACAATTTGCGATTCAAGCCTTTAAGCGAGCGATTCAGTTGCAGATAGACCTGGGACAACAAGCAGACTTAGCAAATAGTTGGTACCAATTAGGTAATCTTTACTTTGAATTAAAAGACAATGTCAAACAAGCTGCGGATGCTTATAACGAGGCGCTGGGGCTTTATCGCGACGTGGGGGATCGGCTGGGCGAAGCCAACACCTTA